>JAZSGX010000069.1:0-52299 GCA_045532975.1 Eubacteriales bacterium
GTTATATGCTCATCATAGCTTGTTCTTTGCAAGGAAATTCTTATTTCGTCAAGGTTGCATAGCTTACAAAAGCGACTGCCGCCCTCGTTTACTTCCTCTACGTCTTCCTTTTCTTCCTCTTTCTCTGCCTTAGCGGTGCCCTTTACCTGTGTGCCCGATACCGCAACACCGGAGGAATGTAAAACCGTACCCTGCTGGCTATTGATAACAACCTGTGAGGTCTTGTTATCTCTTCCCATCAAGGCGGCTATTAATATAATGAGAACTACACCAAGGACACCCGCGTAGATTGCAAGAGCTACACCCGAGGACATAAACTCCCAAAGCTGGCTCATTGCACTAGCAAAAAAGCCATTATAAAAATCAAACTGTGTCATTTATATTCTCCTTATGCCTCTTGGCTGTTAGGGTCGGTTGATTCATTCGCTACAGGCTCTGTCTGTGCCTGCTCTGTGGGTGCTTCCGCTACAGGCTCTGTCTGTGTCTGCTCTGCGGGTGCTTCTGCTGCAGGCTCTGCTTGTGTCGGTACTACAGGTGCTTCTGCCTGTGGCTGAGCAGCTTGCGCGTTAACCGTCTCTCTTGCAAGAACAAGACGCTTAATTACGTTGCAGGAGGCAATAGAATACTCCTCACCGAAAATGCTTTCAACAATCTGAGCCAAATCCACGTCTGCCATACCCTCATTGCCCTTAAGGAGATTAACTATGCCGGGGATTAGCTTGCTTGCAACAGCACAGTCCATACCCTCATGCACGTCCTCCTCACAGGTGGAGTAAACAGCCATATACTTTTCAAGCTGTAAAAATAGCTTATTTCCAATATGGAACGGTGTCTTTTCGCGAACAAACGCCTCAAGTGAGTCAACGCCCTTCCAAACGTTTTCGTCAATATCAGCCGCTTTCTTTGCGCGGAAAATAAGAGCTTCGAGCTGGCGACAGGTGATATACTTGCGTGTTGTCTTATTTGCGCTTTCCGCCGTGAGCTGACCCTCTAAGTCTACAACTGTTGCAAGGTTAGCAACAAATGCAGGCAAATCGTCCAAAGACTGTCCCTCGGCAGGGGCAACAATAAACCACAAATTGGACGGCATAGCTATTGCCTCGTTACCGTCAACTATCTGATGCTCAATTTCAGGGTTACTGAAATACTGAACGTATGGCATAAGCATATTGCCAAGGTCCTCGTATCTTACACCGTCAACCCCGTAGAAGCACGCTCTGTCACCATCGGTTGAGGCTGAATTGATAGCCTGCATAAGAGGAGCTACGCGAGAGCCCTTGTCAAGTGAAATCTGGTCGTCATAGCGGAGCATTGACTTTCTTTCCCACTTAGCGCCACCAAGCTTCTCTGTATGAGCCGAGGTACCGAAGAAGCGAGCAAGAATTTCAACTATTCTGTCGCAGGAAATACCAAAGGCGTTACGAACAACTAAAAGTCTTGATGTCAAAACAGAGCTTATAAGTCTTCTTGACATCTTCGGGGTAATAATCAAGCCGTACTCTGCAAAATGAGCGCAAAGCTCCTTGCAAAGAGTAGGAATATCCGTATCAACCGCCATATAGGTGTATGCAGAGTCGTCACGCTCGTCGAAGACAACCTCTTTCTTGCGAGATGCCTCAAGTGCCATATCAAATTCGTCTGCAAAAAGCTGGTCAATGGAGCTAACATCAACAGGCTTAACCGTCTTAAACAGCTCTTTCGTCGCCTCCATCTCCTGCTTTTCAACAATGCGCTTAGCACGCTTTGCCGCCGCGCCGCCCGCAATAATGGAAATCAAGCTACAGGCAAGAGCTACACCGTTTGCGCCCAACCAAATTGTAAGATACAAGCCATCCCACATAGGAAGATTGTACATCAAGCAGCTTATAACGTAAACCACGTCAGCAAACAACGTGGCGAGCAACAGTATGATACCGAAGCTCTTGAGTCTAGATTTTGTATTCATAGGTTTACAATATGCCTCCATAGTATAGCTTTCAGAAACGATGTTAGATACGTTTTGTAGGTAATCCGAAAGCCTTTTTTCCTCTTTTTCAAGGTTTGCGCCAATCAAGCTGATTCGTCTTGAAAGCACGATTTTTCCGGCACTTGAGCCAACGTGAATGTCGTAATGTCCTGCCTCTATGACAGTTTTATCACGAGCCTCGTCATATATATCAAGTCCACCAAGAGTAATGGTAACCGTCTTTTTCTCCCCGGGCTTCAAGCTAACCGCGGCAAAGCCCTTTAGCTCCTTACGAGGTCTTATTCTTGCAGAGCTTGGCACCGCAACGTATACCTGCACCGCCTCACATCCCGCATATTTTCCAACATTCTTAACGGTGACCGTCACATTTCCTTGCCTGTCCACCGACAGCCTTGAATATTCATACGCTGTATATGAAAGACCAAAGCCCACGGGATATTTGCTCCACTCTCCGTTGGAATCCACATAACGGTATCCCACGAAGGGACCTATTTTTTGCTTATCTGTATTTTTGCGTTTTTGATGCTCGCGCACCATAGTATCAACGTTGGAGTAGCCGGCATAAGCAAGCTTACCCGAGGGAGACACAGCTCCGCCCAAAACATCAGCCACTGCCTTCGCCACAAAGCGACCCTGTGACGGTACAAGCAAAATTGCGTCTGCCATAACGTCAAAGCCCATCTCGGGGAGTCGCTCACCGCAAATAACAACTATGAGCTTTTTGGAAACCTTGCGTAGCTTTGTAAGCATAGCTATCTGGTTACCCTGCAACGCCAAGCGAGGATTTTTTTCAAGCTCAGCCTCCCTTGCAGCTCCAAGACCAACAAAGGCAATCGTTGTGCCAACCGCTGAAGCCTTTTCACAGGCAGGCTCTATCAGCTCCTTGCTAACGCTTTGCTTGATGTCGTAGCCTCTTTCAAAGCCGTTTACCTTACCACCAAAGCTAGCAATTCCTTCTGTTATCTTATCAATAAAGCCCTTATAATTTGAACCCTCTCCGTCGGAGATAATATCACCGCAAAGGCATATTTTTTCATTCTTTTTAAGCGGCAACGCTTTGTTTGCGTTCTTAACGAGTACAATGGACCTTGATGATGCTTGATATGCTTGCTTTTCTATTTCGTCATTAGATGCTCTTGTGAATATACCGTCGCATTTTTTAGCCAGGTCTATTTTTTTGTCAAGAGCCAAATCAATCATTTCCTCGCTGATAGCCGCGCCATCCTTCAAGGTTGTGTTAAGCTCGTGGGCGGTTGCTCCACCCTCCTCCATTGAACGGTAAATTCGCTCATAGTTTTCAAGTGCGGTTGCCAAAACCAAGGAAGAACCACCGAGAAGCTGGTTGCCTTGAACCAATGCGGATGCCGTAGCATCAGAGTCCTTAACCTCTATAAGCTTTTCAATATCGGATGGGATAAACTTATTAAAAATCGCTTCGTTTGCTTCCTTGTAGCTATCCTCGGTTTCCTCGTTGCTTCTCAGCATAGCTAAAGCGCCGCCTACATTTTGTACCATTTTAAAGGGACGGGCATATCTGTCGTACAAAACACCTAAATCTGCTTTCTTATCAAGGAATCTTGCATCATCCATAGAGCATACGGGCTCCTTGACGCAAAACGGAACTCCCAATTCCTTAAAGCCTCTTGCCATACCTGCAACCAAGCCGCCACACAGATGTGGCTCCTCGGAAAGCTCGCTTCCGTAAACGCTGCTTGCCGCATTTGAGGACGGTAACACAAACAAATTGTCGCCATACCCCGCACCGATAGATGCCAAGCATTTACCAACGCTGCCAAAAAGTCTCTCATCCCAAGAGTTAGCCAAGGATTTAGCGGAAGGGAACATAGGGTCCCCTCCCTCTCTTGAATTCTCCTCCCACAATTCACTCATAGAAATCGTGGGGATTTTATATTGCTCAAGAGCGCTGCCGTATCCGTCATGGGTATCCGTGACAAGAGCTATTTTTTGCTCTTTTGTTAATTTTTCAATTATTTCTTTGTTTTTCAGCATTTTTTCGCTCCGATTTTAGTTAATTACTCTGTTGCTTCTTCGCTTCAATGATTTCTAAGCCTTTAATGTAACCGCAATCATTGTTTTGACTGCCAACGCTGTCCTTTTCATAAACGATTAACAAAACGTCTTCTTCATTAAGAATAAATTGACAGTCAACAACATCCTTGCCGCTGATTTTTTCAGCCTGAACACCGTTTTTGTAAACGATTACATAGTCGAAATTCTTCTTGCTTGATGCCTCGAGTGTAAATCTGACAGTCATACGCTTGCCTGCCTCAACCTCAATAGCAAAGCTTGAGGAGGAATTTGATGCCTTGTTTGTGGATTCAAAGCACTTTTTCGCTTCATTATAGGTAAATCCGTCAACCGAAATAACGCCTGCATCCTCATAGCTCTTCAGATTGCTGCCTGTAATAACGGTTTTAACTTCCTTACAATGCTTGCAGACATCTCCCTCAAACTCATGCGCCAGCCTGTCAATTCCCGTCGTTCTTGTAAAGTCACAGTCTTGGCATGAGCAATTGTACCTCATAATACCGGTCTCGTAGCAGGTAGCCGCCTTTTCAACCTTACTGTCCTCAGGACACTTTTGTGTTGTTGGCATACCGTTTGCATCGGTCCACGCAAAGGTGTCACCCTCGTGTATACAATCCTGCTTGAAGTAAACGGCGGCAAAATACAAATCATCGCCTTTGTTTACGTCATTCCAGTTTTCACTGCTTCCTGAGTAGAAAATACTGTTAAATCTAATGGAATCGCTTATCGCGTTATACATAATATCGGTAGCATTTGCAGGAATAATAACTGTATTGAATGTACCGCCTACAATACTGTAAGGCATTATAACAAGAGAATCACCATAGTTTGGTATGCTCAAAATTTCCTTGCCCATATCCTTAAAGTCATGCAGGTACCAAACGTTTCCGCCCTTTATAAAGCTGATTCCGTCTGATTCTCTTCTTTCGAGAGCATCCTTTTCGCTTGTATAAACCGCCGCCGCATTTTGAGCAACTCCGCCGTTTGCGGTGCTGCCGGCATTGACGTCTATCTTATCGCTCAAATCATAAACCTCTAAGAGATAAGTACAGCCAAAGAATGCGCCTGACTTAATTTCTCTTACATTCTTATGGAGCTTAACGGAAATAAGCCTGTAACAACCGTTAAACGCACCTTCTCCGATTACCTCAAGAGCAGTTGGCATTTCAACAGCTTCTATCATTGAGCAGCCGTTAAACGCATAGTCTCCAATAACCTTTACGGTTGCAGGAAGCTTAACCGTTTCAAGAGAAGTACAATTTTCAAAGGCACCGCCTTCTATTTCCGTCAATGACTTATTTGAGGAGCAATCAAGAGACTTCAACATATAACAGCCCTTGAATGCGTCCTTTTGTATCTGCTTTACCGCATTGCTGATTACGATTTCTTTAATGACAGGCGTTTCATCGATAAAGCTAAAGGCACCCTCTGCAATTCTATAGGAGTCAACCGTTGCGTCATCCTTTTTGAAGCTGTTGAATTTCAATATTTCAACATTATAGCCCTTTACCAAGAGCCAAGCTCCGCCACTTCTTCTGAATTCACCAAGACCGCTGATTTTTTCCACAATAGACGATGCCTCATCCATATTTGTGTGTACCTTAACGGCGCGTCTTGCAACGTTACCGTAATCGTGGCTACCCGCAACAAGAGGAAGCTTACTTGCATTGTATATGTCAAACAGCATAGAACAACCTGTAAATGCGTTGTCGCCAATGCTTTGTACCTTTTCATAAAGCTTTACGTTATTCAAGGCTTCACATCCATAGAAGGCTTCATTGCCGATATTAGCAAGTGATTTTGGCATTTGGATGCTCTTAAGAACAGCACAGCTACGGAATGCAAAATCACCAATATCAGTCACGCTGTCAGGCAATGACACATTTTCAAGATTGTCACAGCCCTCAAACGCTCTTTCACCTATTGCAGCAGCACCTGAGGAAAGCTTAACAGACTTAACTGTATCGTTTTCAAAGAACAAATAACTCGGAACGATATACTCATTAATCGCCTCGCCCTTGTATGCAAGACCCTCGGGCACAGAAACGACCTCTGCCTTTGGATAGTTAACCAAATACCAGCTTTGACCAAGCTTTGAAAGTCTGTATCCGTCCTTTTCAACCGTAGGAGCACGTCCGTCGGAAATATCGGTAAACTGAATTGTATATTCGGACTCAATGTGGCAATAGCTCGGCTTGGAAATCTCATACAAGCGGTAGCAATTTACAAACGCACTTGAATCAACGTAGTTAACGCTACTTGGAAGAGAAACGTATCTCAGCTCCGTGCAATTATAGAACGCTTCCCATTCAACGCCTGTTACACCGCCCTTGATAATAACCTCTTCAAGGTAAACGGAGTTAGAAAACGCACTTGCGGGAACATATCCGTCGGAGGCTCTGCTAACCGTAATTCTCTTAAGCGACTGTGGGAATGGGTTGTTATCGTACAAATAACCGTAAACCGTTCTTCCGCTATTATAAAGATTGGTCGTAAATGGCAGCTCAATGCTTTCAAGATTGTTACAGCCTGCCACCACGTTAACGCCAACGCTGCGAGCTCCTTCAGGAATTACCAGCTCCTTAATCGGTGTATCCTTAAATGCAAACCCACCTATATATTCCACACCATCGGGAATATCAATTTCTGCCAATGCAGTACTGCTGAACGCACCGTCACCTATCTGTGTCAGGGTAGACGGGAGCTTAACGCTTTCAAGGCTTGCGCAAAGACCGAAGGTGTCGCTTTGAATTTCCTCGAAGCCCTCGGGCAATTCAATGCTCTTTATAGCGGTTTCATAGAATGCGCTCTTACCGATACTGAACGTATTTTCACCAAGAACTACGTTCACCAAGGACTTACAACCCTCAAATGCATTTTTGCCAATGTCCAAAGCATTTGTCAAAGTCGCCCTTGTTATGCTTTCACATCTACCAAAAGCATTCTCACCAACAACTATAACGTTTGTCAAATCAACGTTTTTAAGAGTTGTACAGCCAAAGAACGCACCGTCACCGATAGTTTCAATGTTAGTAAAGTCAAAGGTACCCAAGGACTCACAGCCTCTGAAGGCATCCTCGCTGATAATAGTTACACTGTCAGGCACCTTGATGCTTGTTACCTTTACACAGCCTCTGAAGGCGTCTGCACCAATAACGTTATCGTCAAATGCCAAAACCTCAATTGACTTCAACGATTCGGGTATAGTATCACCAAACAAGTAGGAGACACGTCCGTTTTCGCTTATCATAGCGCCCAAATACGGAACAGTCAACGCACCCAGCTTGTAACAGTCCTTAAGAATGCTCTGACCGATATAGTCAACGCTTTCGGGAATAGCAAGCTTTGTTAAGCCTGTACCTGTGAACGCAAGCTGAGAAATAGACTCAAGCTTGTTGCCAAAATTAACGGTAGCAAGAGAGCTACAGCCCTCAAATGCGTTCTCACCGATAATTTCAATTTTGCTCAAATCAGCACCGGACTCCTTGTTTGACGAGCCTGACACTACTACATTAGAAAGGGATGAGCAGCCCTTAAAGGCATAGCTGCCAATATTCTTTATACCACCGGGAATAGTGATTGTCTTAACACCGGAGCAGTTAGCAAAGGTGTATTCAGGCAAGGATGTCAAGGAAGCGTCAAGCAAGGAAAGCTCCTTGATTGATGCAGGCATAGTGCCACCGAAAATATATGACACCGTCTCGCTTGCATCGTCAAGAGCAGGGGTTTGTCCCAAGAAGGGAAGCTCTAAGGAGAGCAAGCCCTCACAGCCCTTCAACGCGCCCTCACCGATATTTTCAACAGAGTTGAGAAGTGGAACGTACTTTAACTGTCTGCATCCCGCAAAGGCCTCCTTGCCTATGCTCTTGAGCATAGTGTTTTCCTTTGGAATATCTACAACAGTCAAGTTTTTACAGCCCGAAAATGCGTAATCACCGATAGCGGTAATGTTACCGGGCAAGTTAATAGTCTTTACGTTTGTACAGCCCTTGAACGCACTTGCATTAATTTCAGAGCCTGAGCCCAAAGTAATCTTTACAAGAGTTGGCGGAATATAGCCCGCTACCTTTTCACTGCTGTCATCCTTCTTTGCGCCAAAGAGCTGTCCCACAAAGCCTGCGGAGCCAAACTCATAAACCTCAAGGTCTGCAAGCTTGTTACAGCCCTTCAAAATACCTGCATCAAAGGAAACACCAACGGGAATTACAAGCTTAGTCAAGCCGGAATTTTGGAATGCACCTGCAAAAACGTGCTTAATGTTCTTGTGGAACGTAAAGGCTTCAAGTGCCTTACAGCCCTCAAAGGAATCCTTTGGAATACTGTTAAATCCACCTGCGCCAAAGCCCTTAACCTCTGTGAGCTTGTCGTTACCCTTGAACACACCCTCGCCCACAGTCTTTACCTTGGTAAAATCATAGGACGGAAGGTCAGTGCCCATAAAGGCATAGTTACCAATGCTCAAAACCTGTCCCTTTGTTTCAAGAGTGGTCAATGCCGCGCAATCGGCAAAGGCATAATTGCCAATAGATTTTATTTCCGTACCGTTAACACTTACGCTTTCCAAAAGGCTAAAGCCGCGCACGAAGCCGTCCGGTATCGCATCCATATTTTCAACAGTTAAGTTAACAAGCTTTACAGCACTGCTTGTCTTGCTTGTTGACTCACCAAACAATACACCAAGCCTTGTTATGTAGGCGGAGCTTACATTTTTCATTGTGTAAGCAAAGTTCCTCAGCTTTAAGCTTTGGAGATTGTTTGATGCAACAAAGTAATCTGCGTTATTGCCATACACAAGGGTTTGATTAATTTCAACGCTTTCAAGAGCAGGGCAATCTGCAAAGGCTCTTGAGCCAAGCTTCAACAGTTGACCCTTTTTGCCCTCGGTAATCGTAACCGTTTCAAGTCTATCGCATCCCTCAAAGGCGCTCACTCCAACGCTTGTAATATTGTTAAGAGATACAACCTCTAAGCTCTCACAATCCTCAAACGCCTCGCTCGGCACGTCAAGGTCGTATATTGTAAGCTTAACAAGGTTACTGTTATCTGCAAAGGCATCGTCATCAATACCCACTACACGGTGCCCCTCAATTTCTCCGCTTAAGGTGATTTCGCGGTAAGTATCGGCACAGCCCATAATAACTACGTCATCCTTTAAATCCTTGTCAACAAAGGCATAGCTAACGCCCTTCAAGGTAAAGTCAACCGCCTTTTCCTTAAAGCCCTTGATAAGGAAGCCGCAAGCCGCAAATGCAAGAGCAAGCACTATCAAGGACAGCACAACGAAAATCCAAGGCATATCAAAGGTACGGGCGTGGATTTTTCTCGGCTTAATTTTTGTTATGGATTTTGCTTGACTAAGAGTAGCCAAATTTTTTTCGGAATACGCAACGGAAACGTTATTATGCTCAACGTTATAGGTATAGTTACCGTATCTTGCATAAACCATCTGCACCTTAAAGTCAGTGCATCTTTCCTCTACAAGAATTTTACGGTCAAAGCTGAAAACCTCTTTTTCGTTAAAGTCTCTATCCGCGCTTTCGTACTTTTCCTGACCGAGGACGTTACCCTTAGCATCCAACCGATACAAAATAAATGCAAATTTAGAGCATTTTTCCTGCCTTTTGTTGGCAAATCTGAGCAAGAGACGCTTTTTGCCATCGTTCTCTCGCACAAAAAGATATTGCTTTACTCCAACCATATTTTCAGGCTGCTCGTAAGAATATACTCCTTTTGAAATTATCTGTTCCTTACCCATATTTTAAGTCCTTTATCTCTCAATCTTGATTTCTTTATTTTCTCGATTTCTTTATTTTCTAGCTCTCTTAGCGGCACTGATAGCTACTGATAATCCGCCAAGGAGTCCCATTGCAAGGGCCAAGGCTCCAACAACGAGCAAGCCCTCTGTCGACGCAATAAAGCTTTCTCTGAAAACCTCACCAAAGCAGTATGAGCAACACGCCCTCACAACAAAGGTTTCAACTGCAGTGAATATAACCGCCAGAAGCGAGAAGAGGAAAATGCTTCCCTTTGTAATCCTCATAATAGGCTTTCTCTTCATATCGGTGCGATTAACCCTTTTAATTATCATGCGAACATAAGCTGTTTCGTCAGGCAATCTGGTGGTTCTCGTCATTTCCACACCGATAATGTCCTCCTTTACGTTTATAACCTTAAACACCTTGTTGTATCGGTTATATAGAACAACGTCGTAATCAAGATATTCAACGTTGGGGGTCACCTTGCATTTTAAGGTTTTATAGCCATCCTCCTGCAAAAGAATATATTGCTTGATAATGGGCTTATTTTCCTTAGAGGAATCGTAAACCATACAATGCTTACCCTTGAACAGGCATTTTTTAACGCCTCTGTCACAAGCTCCCCCCACCTTGTAGGATACTCTTAGTACATACTTTGGTAGAACCAAGGTCATCAGTGTCAAAAATAAAATAACACTGGCTGTCAAAATAGAAAGTCCAATTATCATAAAACGTCTCCTAAAAAATATTTCGCGGTCGCCCGCGTGTATGCGTATTTTATATTATACAATAATAAAGAAGTAATTTCAACAGATTTTCACAATTCTTATACAAGCTCATCATAATTTTGTCACATTGCACAATTCAGGTGAATATACACACGGATTGTTCCGCCTGCGCTTCAACCTGCAAAAACCCAAAAGCGCCCACCCCGTGTATGATTTTTCACATTTGTTACTTACAAGTAAAGCGGTTTTGATTTTTCTGATTTTATATATGTTTCACAACCGCCAGCCACTCCCAACCCAAGTTGAACTCGTTTTGGGTTGGTAGTGGCTAACAAAAGCGGAGAGCTTTTCTTCGCTCTCCGCCTTTCACCGCTTTTGCTATATTATTCCTTAACAGGTGCTTCAACAACAGTTGTTCCTATGTTGAGGATTTCGGATTGAGTATCCCCGGTAACAGGAACTCCGTCTTGAGTAAAGCTATAAATATTCCTTATTGAAGAAAGATTTTTGCCCTGTACATCAAGAGTAAATATAAATTTCACGCTGGAGTAAACAAGCTCCACCGGTATGTCACTTGCCTTGCTTTCTGTATATTTTTCCGCATCAAGCTCAATGGTGTATTCTATACCCTCTCTTTTTATTGACTTTACCCAGTCCTTTTTAATTCCAAAGAAGGAATCCTCACCAACAACCTCACTACCAAACGCAGCATCAAACTCAGCCCTTGACATTTCCTGCTCTACTATCTTTCCTTCAATTTCCATATAGCAAGCACCGTCAACGTACCAAACGCGCTCAACCATGCCCTCGGCGTTAATTTCCATATAAACCTTTTCTCCGTCGTACTTGTTGACCGTTATATGGGTAAATTTATCGTCACCCATTGTAGTATCCACCGCAGAATTCATTTGGAAATTTGTAAGACCCGATAGCTTTGCCTTCAACTCGTCAAAAAGATTTTCAGCCTGCCAAGTTCCATAAAGCTCAGTGTCATTTTCAAACACGTCTGTTGGCTGCCATTTTTCCTCACCGAACCTATCGTATGACCATACCATTACATAGCCCTTTCTTTCATAAACAGGCATTTGCTCCGGCAAAAGAACGGACCCCTTGTCGATTTTTATCTTGGTTTCACCACTTACAGGCTCATACATAAAGCATACAAATTCAACTGTTATCTTCTCCGCACTGTCATCCTCATCACCGCTATTGGCAGACTCCCATGTAGCATAAAGAATCAAATCATCATTTACTGCAAAGCCTTCCCCATTCCAAAGCTCTGTTCCTGCAGGGTTGAAAGACCACCCTGCAAAACTGCAACCGTTAAGAGCAAAGGTAGGTGCCATATCTAAGGTTAGCTCTGTTCCCTTTAGAATTTCAATCATTTTCTGTCCACTTACTACCTCTGCATGTGGATTCCTTGGACGGAATTGAACAGTTACCATCTCTTCCTTGTCAGTGGGCTTTGAGTCCGTGCCATCATCTTCACCCTCATTAGCGCTTGTTTCGGTAGTTTCGCCGTCACTCTCATTAGTTCCACTGTCAGTTGTGTCTGCATCGCTTTCATCGGATACCGCATCGCTCTTTTCGGTGCTGTCCTCTGTCACGTCGCTATCATTGATGCTATCACCCGTTACGTCACTTGTGCCACTCGTTGACTCTGTCCCGTCATACTTACTTGATCCCGTTGCACTGTCACTTGACTCCACTGCACCGCTGCTTGACGCACCTGCGTCACCATTGTTATTGCACGCCACCAAGGCAAGCAAGGACAACGTCAAAGCCAAGCACATAATCAAACAAAATATCTTTTTCATAATTTTCTCCTTTACATAAAAAGTAACTTACATTTTCATTTTAGCACCATTTCTCGCTTTTGTCAACAGAAAAGCCCCTTGGCAGACTCAACTGCCAAGGAGCTAATAATTATTTGTTGTTATTATTCGGTCTTCTTCTCTTGTTTTCACAGGTGATAACAATTTTTCTGTTATCGTCATAGCCAACAGAATGAGTAGAAACGCCCTCGATACCCTGTATTTCAGAGTGAATTATCATTCTTTCATAAGGGTTCATTGGCTCAAGCAACACGTTTCTTTGGTACTTGATTGCCTTTTCTGCCATTCTTCTTGCCAAGGCTCTTAAAGCTTGCTCTCTCTTTTCTCTGTAGTTTTCAATATCGAGAACAACCTTTACATATTCCTTATGCTCACCCTCGCTCTTTCTTGCAAGGCAAAGGTTTGCAAGATACTGAAGTGCATCAAGCATATCTCCTCTGTGACCGATAAGAGAAGGAGCATCCTCACCCTCAATAGTGATAAGTCTTGAAACAAAGCCGTTTTCGTTAAGAGTCATATCTCCCTTAACCTCGCACTTAATTCCAATATCATTTATGAAGGACTTTAAGAAATTAACAGCCAATGTCTTTTCTTGAGCAGTTACGTTGATATTTTCTTCCTTAACTGCTTCTTTAACCTCAGTCTTTTCTGCTTTTGGCTCTACCTTTACAGGAGCAGACTTTGGTTGATTGCTCTGCTTTTCAGCCTTTGGCTTTTCGCTTTTTGGCTGATTGCTCTTGTTCTGTGGATTTGCCTGAGCATTCTGATTAGCCTTCGGCTTTTCATTTGACTTTGGCGCACCCTGTGTCTGATTTTTAGGCTTTCTTTCCTCTTTTCCGTCGTCAACAGTTACCTTAATAACTGCATCAACTCTGCCGAAAATACCAAGGAAGCCCTTCTTTCCCTCTGTTACTATTTCATAAGAGATTTCACCAAGAGGAGAATAAAGCTCAATAGCTTTGGTATATGCCTCGCTAACTGTCTTAGCGGTTACTCTGAATTCGGTTTTCATTTCTGTAAGTAATTCCTTTTTAAAATCTGTTATTCGTCGTCATCAATGTGGTGAAGCGAACGGATTGGTCTGTCCGATGCCACATATCCCTCGGGCACTCTTGATACCCTCTTGCCCTTCATTTCCTTTTCAGCATTCTTATAATCCTCCTCCGTAAACTTCGGGTACGGCATAGCCTTATAAAGAATGAACTGCTGAAGCATTGAAAGTATTGTTCTGAAAATCCAGTAAATACCGATAACTGCTGCAAAGTTAAAGGTAATTATCATCGTCATAAGAGGCATTACGAGCATCATAATCTTGAGGGAGCTCATTTGACCGTTTGCCTGCTCTTGAAGTGTGTTTTGATACTGAATCTTTCTTGACAAGAACTGTGAAAGATACATAAACGCAAGGTTAAGCACAGGAATAAATACAAGCCACCAATAGCTCTGACCGAAGGCATCCCAAGGGTCATAGCTAAGGTCCTGTCCAAACAAGGAAACATCTGGGAAGGAGGTAAGACCTTCAAGCTCCTCGCCAACCTTTATAACCTCTGTTGTTTCCTCAATTTTCAGCGTAAGCTCTGAGGGGACCCTTGATAAATTGCCGGGAGTATTAAGCCAGCCCGCCAGCTTAATCTGATAGGAGGATGAGTCCATTCCTATTTCTGCAAATTCAGCAAGAGCCATACAAGCCTTGTTACTCAAGCCAACCACAAATTCAAGCGGTCTTATTGCAACGTTATAAATCGGGAAAATCAAGAAAAGCTGAAGGAGCATAGGCAAGCATCCTGCCAAGGGGCTATATCCCGCCTCCTGTTGGAGCTGCATAATCTCATTCTGCATTTTCTGCATCGTAGTTCTGTCGTTTCTGCCTGCGTACTTCTTTCTTATCGCCATTTCCTTTGGACGGAGGTACGCTTGCTTAATCATATTTTTTTGCTGCTTAATACCAAACGGACTAAGCAAAATCTGCATTACAAGTGCAAATAATAGAAGGGCGATAACGTAGTTGCCGTTAACAAGCCACATGCAACCGTACATTACATAGCCCAATATTTCTGCTAACCAATCAAACATCTGTTTACTCCTCTTTTAATTGAGTCGGTTCTTCTAATTGAGTCAATTCCTTTGATTGAGTCAAGTCTTTACTTTGAGTAAGCTCCTCTGATTGAGCCAACTCAGTGGCCTGTTGCCGTTTAAATGTAAATCTCTCCGGCACAGGGTCATAGCCGCCGCGGCAAAAGGGGTTGCACCGCAAAACTCTGTATGCGGCTAAAAGCGTTCCTCTTATCACTCCGAATCTTTCAAGCGCCTCTATAGCATAGACAGAGCAGGTAGGCGTGAACCTACAAGCCTTTGGCAGATACGGAGAAATGGCGCGCTTATAGAACTTTATAAAAACTATTAGTATTGTTTTCATTATTTAACTAACTTAAGCAACTTAAATGCTTTTTCAACATCAATAGCTATATTATCTGTTTTCGCCTGCACGCACGAAGGACGTGCAACCAAAACGACCAAATAGCCACGCTCGGTGTCAAATTTCTTCTCCACCTGTCTTAATCCCTCACGCAAAATTCTCTTAACCCTGTTACGCACAACCGCGTGACCTATCTTTTTGGAAACGGTCAAGCCAATTCTGTTAACCATAATTTTTTCAGGGTGGGCATTTTGTAGTTTTTTAGCCTTATAATCCTTGAGCACATACACAATAACGTGTCTGCCCACAAACTTCTGCCCTTTTGCGTAAGCCTTCGAGTATAAATGATTTTCACCGATAGCGATATGCTTCATAACCGCTTCCTCCTTGCAGGCTATCCCCTGCACTTTTTCACATCACGATTACTGTGGCATTTGACCCTTAAGCAAGTCAAGGCTCACCCTGCCATAGCCACTGCCAATCATATTGACAATAGCTGGGTATTAATGAAAAATCGGGGCCAACAAACGGTCAGCCCCGAGTCTAAAGAATTTGCGACTAATAAGATTAGTATGTGAGTCTTGCTCTGCCTTTAGCGCGTCTTCTCTTCAAAACTTTTCTTCCGTCAGCAGTTCTCATTCTCTTTCTGAAGCCATGCTCCTTTTTTCTCTGACGCTTCTTTGGTTGGTAAGTTCTTAACATAATTGCACCTCCTTGATTCAAATTGGAAGCCGTATAAAATACGCAATCTGAAAGTTGATTTATATCTCGAATTTTTAAGACGTATAATATTATACACGCACTAAATGGGATTTGTCAAGTCTTTTTTTATACAAATGCCTATTTTTTTCGTCTTGCGGTTGGCTTTTTCTCATTTTTGCCGACCCCGTGTGCGTTTTTTGCATTTTTTATATTCTTATTTTCTTGAAGTTTTTTCTCTGTTTTTTGGATTTTCGGTGGTTTTTTGCCCGCATTTGCATTTTTTCCGACATTACTGCCACTCTTTTTCTTGCTCTCTCCCGAGTAAGAATTTTGTCTGTTTTTAAGGTTTTTGCTGTAATATTCAGACCCCACGCGCATATCCGGCTTTACAAGACAGTCTCCGCCAAAGCCTATCAAATCCTCACGTCCCGCTAAGGTTAGCGCCTCTCTTACGAGGTTCCAATTCTCAGGCTTTCTGTACTGCAAAAGTGCCCTTTGCATCAGCTTTTCCCTGTAATCATCAGGAGCATAAACCCGCTTCATATCAAGAGGATTTATACCCGTGTAATACATAACCGTGGAAGCAGTTCCCGGCGTTGGATAGAAATCCTGCACCTGCTCTGGATTCAAGCCAAGCTTTTTCAAATACAGTGCAAGCTCAATAGCATCGGAAAGCTCACTGCCTGGGTGGGATGACATAAGGTATGGAACCAAATACTGCTCCAAGCCGCATTCATCACACAGCTTGAAATATTTTTCTCTGAATTTGTCGTAAACGCTAACATCAGGCTTGCCCATATACCTAAGTACATTTGAGGAGCAATGCTCAGGCGCAACCTTTAGCTGACCGCTGACATGCTCACGCACAAGCTTTCTGAAAAACCTATCAGATTTGTCATAAAGCATATAATCAAAGCGGATACCCGAACGAATAAACACCTTCTTTACACCCTTTACTGCCTGTATCCTATTTAACAGCTCAATATATTCGCTGTGGTCAACCTCCAGGTTAGGGCAGGGCTTAGGCACCAAGCATTTTCTGTTTGAGCAAACTCCGCTTTCAAGCTGTTTTTTACAAGCAGGATGCCTAAAGTTTGCCGTAGGTCCACCCACGTCGTGTATGTAGCCCTTAAAGTCGGGAAGCTGTGCTATTAGCTCCGCTTCCTTAACAACGCTTTCTATGCTTCTCGACCGCACGCTGCGTCCTTGATGGAATGCAAGCGCACAGAAATTACATCCGCCAAAGCAACCTCGATTGTGAGTAATTGAGAATTTAACCTCGCTAATCGCAGGCACTCCACCCTCTTTTTCGTACACAGGGTGGTACGTTCTCATATAAGGCAGGTCATAAACCCTGTCCAGCTCCTCTCTTTCAAGAGGAAAGGCAGGCGGGTTTTGCACCAGCTTTTTGTTGTCATAATATTCAACAATAGCACGCCCGTTTATGGCATCCTGGTTTTTATACTGTACGCCAAAGGCACGGGCATACTCCTCCTTGCTTTCCTTTATTATATTAAAGTCAAGCTCGCAGGCAATAGGGAAAGATACCTCATCCTCGCGCTTGCAAAGATAACAGGTACCCCTCTCTCCGCGAATTTTCTTAACAGGCACTCCCCTGTCAAGCAATTTTGCGATTTTCAAAATAATATTTTCGCCCATACCGTATGTCAAAATATCTGCGCGGCTGTCAACCAACACGCTGCGCCTTATTTTGTTGTCCCAATAGTCATAGTGGGCAAATCTACGCAGTGAAGCCTCAAGTCCGCCAATAATAATCGGCACATCTCCATAAGCCTCGCGTATTCTGTTGCAATAGACAATAACTGCACGGTCGGGGCGCAAGCCCATCTTCCCGCCGGGAGAATAATAGTCGTAGGAGCGCCTTTTTTTAGAAGCGGTATAGTGCGCAACCATAGAGTCTATGTTACCTGCACTTACCAAAAAGCCCAAGCGCGGTTTCCCAAAGCGGCGAAAATCATCTGCACTTTTATAATCGGGCTGAGCCAAAAAGCCAACCCTGAAGCCTGCATTTTCAAGCACTCTTGTGATAATAGCTGCTCCAAATGATGGGTGGTCAACGTAAGCGTCGCCGTTTACATAAACAAAATCAACTGCACCCCAGCCTCTTTCATCACATTCCGCCTTGTTTATAGGCAAAAAAGCATTTCCTTTCATAAATTCTCCTGTTTATCTGTAATCCTTTAGCAAAAAAGCGCCTTATTATTCAAACTCATCGTCAGGGAAAACAAAATCCGAACCCACAATGTCTCCAAAATCTACCCCAAATGTACCGTCGTTAGGGTTGTCGTAGGATGCAGCACCATTATTTTCACTCTGCTCTGAGTTATCCTCCTCATCGCAAGCTATCAAGCTAAGTGAAAGCAACAAAACCACAGCCACCATTAAAATGGCAAATATTCTCTCCATAAATTACTCCTCTTCGTCAAGCTCTTCAAGCATTTCAATAAATTCTTCATTTACACCGTCGATTATTTCGTCATCCTCAACGTAAGTAAGGCAATCCTTTTCCTCATCAATCAAGAACACCAAAAACTCGTCCTCGCCAACGCCCTCAACAGGAGTCACAGGCTGAAGCACAGCATAATAATTTTCTTTAAAATCAACAACTGCAAGCTGTATAAATTCATACTCCTTGCCGTCGTTATCATTTATAAAAATGTTTTCCTCGTTGCTTTCGTCAAAAAGTCTGTCAACGTATCTCTCGTAATTACTCATCCTCGTTTTCCTCCTCTACAAGTCTATCGTAAACCGCAAAAACGCTATCAATTATTTCCTCGTCAGTAACAAGCTCAAAGCTTTTCATTGTCTCATTAATCAAGAAAACAAGACCCTCGTCCTCGCCCAAGCCCTCCATAGGTATAACAGGCTTCATAATAATGTATAGCTCCTCATTTTGTGGAATGAGGGCAATTTGCTCAAAAGCAATCTGCTCACCGTTTTCATTAGTTAAAACGATAGCCTCATTGTTTTCCTCATCGCAAATTTTATCTAAAAGCTCGTTAAAGTAGTTGTCCATTTCATTCATAGTCAATTATTCCTCTCGTAGATTAGTTTCAAGACAAGAGAATTTAGTGTACTGACCAAGCCAGCTCATCTCAACCGTGCCCATTTCACCATGACGGTTTTTAGCAACGATAACCTCAACCAAATTAGCCTTGTCAGGGTCGTCACCGTAATAGTCACGGGACAAGAAAAGTACCATATCCGCGTCCTGCTCAATAGAGCCCGACTCACGAAGGTCAGACAATACAGGGCGCTTCTTTTCCTTATCCGTACTACGGGAAAGCTGTGAGCAAACGATAATCGGTACTCCAAGCTCCTTACCCATAATCTTAAGACCTCTCGTAATTTCGGCAACCTCGTTTACACGGCTTCCGTCCTTACGCTTCTTCTCTGTTTCCATAAGCTGCAAATAGTCAACAATAACCATACCGAGATTTTTAATTCGGCGTAGCTTACCCTTCATAGCAGTTACGTTAACGCCTGTGGTATCGTCAATATAAATTTCAGTTTCGGAAAGAGTAGCCGCCGCATTGGCAACCTTTTCCCAGTCGTCATCCTCTAATTTGCCCGACCTCATACGCACAGAGTCAACCATACCCTCAGCCGCCAGCAAACGGGAGGTCAACTGCTCTGCCGACATTTCAAGGGAAAACATACAAACAGCTTTTTTGGATTTTTTCGCAATATTAGCGCCCAAGTTAAGACAAAACGAGGTTTTACCGACACCAGGTCGCGCTCCCACAATAACAAGGTCGCCCTTACCAAAGCCGACAATGTATTTGTCAAGGTCAGGGAAGCCGGATTGCACTCCCAATGCGTCCTCCGGAGCATCACGAAGCAAATTAAGTCTTTCATATGTTTGCATAATAGCATCGCGTACATGTATAAAATCACGCGTTTGATTATTTTGAGCAATATCGAAAATCCTTTGCTCAGCCACATCCACAATGCTCTCAACCGCATCACCCTCGGAATAAGCATCCGCCTCAATATCCTCAGCCGCTTGAATAAGCTTCCTTAAAACGCTTTTATCGTGTACTATCTTTGCATAATCCTTAGCGTTTGCTCCGCTGCCGGGAACAATATCAACAAGAAGCTTAATATATGAACGTGTTGCCGCCTCATCCTCAAAAACCCCATTGTTTATTAAGGTATTTGCAAGAGTGATTATATCAAGAGGCTTGCTGGCAATATTGAAATCCTGCATAGTCTCAAATATGCGCCTGTGGGTTTCGTGGTAAAAATCATCCGCCTTAACTATCTGTGCAACCTCGTCAAAGCACTCGGGATTAACAAGGATTGAACCAAGCAAGCTTTGCTCGGCATCAACAGAATAAGGCAATTTTCTTTGAAGCCCGTCCATCTTATTTCTCCACTACCTGTACGTTTAATTTTCCCGATATTCCACTGTAAAGCTTAACCTCAACCTTATAAGTACCAAAAGCCTTGATTTGGCTGTCAAGCTCTATCTTTCTCTTGTCAATTTCAATGTTGAATTGGCTTTTTAACGCCTCACTGATGTCCTTTGAGGTAACAGCACCGTAAAATCTGCCGTCAGCGCCCGCAGAGCCAATAATTTTAACAGTTGTCTCTCCAAGCCTCTTAGCAAGCTCGCGAGCGGCAGCCTTTTCGACCTCAATTCTGTGCTTTTCGGAGCTTTGCTTGCTCTTAATGTCGTTCACTGCCTTTGCGTCAGCCACAATAGCCAGCTTTTTAGGGAACAAAAAGTTCCTTGCATAACCCTCAGAAACCTCGATAATCTGGTCCTTCTTTCCTTGGGACTTTACATCTTGTAATAATACTACCTTCATTGTTAAATTCCTTTCTTTGCAAGAGCCCAAGCCTTTGGCTTTAGGCATCCGGATTAATATACGCGTCAATTGCCGCCTTCAACCTTACAAGAGTTGAAGAAATAGTGTCCTTAACCTGTGCGCCCGCCGCATCAAAGCGACCGCCACCGTTTAGACTTTCAAGTATAAGCTGTACGTTTATAGTACCGTTAGAACGGGCAGAAATATGAACCACGTTGCCAACCTTTACAAGAGTAAAGGAAGCCGCAATGCCCTCAAGCATCAAAAGCTCGTCGGCTACACGGGATGCGGAAATTCTGTCGCTGTTTTCATCGGTTCCATGCTCATTATACGCAATAACCATACAGTTTCTGTACGGCTCAAGCTTACCGCCAAACAAAGCCTCCTGCTTATAGTCCTTAACAGATTTTTTGAACAGGCTCTGTACCGCCTCATAGGTTGCGTTGTTATCTCTTAAATACATAGCCGCCGCATAGGTCTTAGTACCTGTGCCCTTACTGAACTGCTTCGTGTCAAGGACAATACCGGCGTAAAGCATATTCGCCTCGCTTGTTTGCAGCGTGTTCACAGGTAAAGCCTGCTCAAGTATTTCCGTCACAAGCTCGGAAGCACTTGACGAGGACGGCTCAATATAAGAAATAAGAGGCTGCTTTTTAAATTCTGCCGTCTTTCTGTGGTGGTCAATAATAACGATATCGCTAACACTTTCTGCAATATCCTTAGACTCAAACATATCCGCATTGTTAACGTCAACAACAACCAAAAGCGTGTCTGAGCGCACAAGGTCAAGACCCTTTGCACCGTCAACAAACACACCCTTGTAGGTTTCGTCCTTCTCAAAAAACGGTAAACACTTTTTAACGTTTATGGACTTAAAGTTTGTAACGATATTAAACTTAACTCCGCAGAACATAGCCAGCCTTGCCACACCGATAGATGCACCAATCGCGTCATAGTCAGGGAACTTGTGACCCATAATAATCACGTTACCCGCCTTAGCCATCAAGGTAATAAGCTCGTTAGCAACGACACGGGCACGCACCTTTGTACGTCTTTGCACCGCGTTTGTTCGTCCGCCAAAGAACTCAATTTTATCATCAAACTTAACAACCGCCTGGTCACCGCCACGCTGAAGTGCCATGTCAAGAGCAATATGTGCCGCGCTTTCACGCTCAGCCATTGAGCCCTTAGTTTTCGCAACGCCAATGGAAACAGTAACAGGAATATTACCGCTACCAACACGAATATCTCTGATTTTATCAAGAATATCAAACTTGTCAGCCAAGAACTTGTCAAGATACTGAGACTCAAAAATAAACAAATACTTGTCCCTTTCGTATTCCTTAACAAGACCGCCAACGCTTTCCGCCCACTCACGGATATATTCCTCAACCTGGTTAGCCGCCGCGCGGTATTTCTCCTGCTCAAACTGTAAAAGATCCTCAAGGTTGTCAACTATAACGTAGGAAACTATTTTTTCCTCGTCGCTCATTTGTTGCTTTAGCTGCAAAAGCTCCGTTGTATCACGCAAGGTCAAAAGATAATAATCCTTGTCCCCGTCGCGCACAGGGTCTTCAATTACAATGTAATCCTTACCCTTAAACGGAACAATAGTGTCAACAGGACGCTTGCCGATTTGACCGTCCTTTATTTCGTACTTGAACAAAAGCTGTACGCTTGTTCCAACAATACCGCCCTCAGTCATTTCGTGTACAAATCTGTTTGCCCAAATTATCTTGTAGCTACCGTCACAAAGGAGTGCGGGCTCACCCAAGGAATTGATTTTTTCATACATAACCCCTGTAAGCATAGGGCCGTTTTTGTTTTTGCTTTTTCTCTTAGCGTCAAAGCCGCTGCCTAAGGTAACTGCGAAAATAAAGCCCCCAAGATAAAGCATAGCGCCAAGCACAGCAACAAGCCAAAATTTCTCAGGTCGTAGCGTTGCCAAATAAGCAACCGAGCCGACTATAGCCAAAGTCCAAATAGGCGCAAAAACAATAAGCGCCCTTTGCTTATGTGATTTATTCGATTTATTCATAAGGATACCTCCTATAACACATCAATCATAATCATCCCGCGTGTGCGCGAAAATAGTTATTCCATTATATTATAGCAGACATTTTCCAAAAAGTAAATACCCAAATAACAAATTAGAAGTGTCACAAAAAGAAAAGTCAAATATAATCTTGCAACCCGTAAAAGTTTGTGCTATACTATATTATGAATATTTGCGTAAGCAAATTAAAGCCATTTTACTATACAAGGAGGCTTGCTATGAGAAAGGTCTTTGTCACTCTTTGTCCCCAAGACAATCCAACGTTTTTACAAAAGGGTATTTATACCGAGCTATATTACGCACCCATATACGAGCATGCATACAAAAAGGTTGAAAATGCGGTTCGTATTTTAGGCTTAGGCTACGAGGTTGTTCGTGCCTCAGGCTGTAACATCCCCGGCACAGTCAGTGAATTCAGCGCAGGGCTCGAGGATATTGTTATTTTTGCATCCCCATTTGTATTTCTTGCAAAAAACGCAGATGTTGAGGGTGCTATTAACTATGTTACCAAAACAGACCTTTGCTACTCCACCGTTGGCTCGCAAAGAGGCCTTTATATGACGGTAGGCACAAGCAAAATGATTTCAAAGTCCTCCGTCAACACTCCTATGGAGTTTATCACCGCTATCACTGACGGCGGTGCAAGATGCCCCCACGCAGACTTTGCGGACAACGAGGTTGCAATTCCAAAAAGCAAAATAGATTTCCACCAAAAATCTGAAGCCTACAGGCGCGAATATCTTGAATATCTAATCCGATTCGGCGTTGATATAGAGGCACTTGACGGAATAATAGTTTCCCCGACAGCAGTATTGGAGGACGATGTAAAAATCGACACAGGATGCCACATTTTTGGCAAATCCCTCATTTCCAAGGGAGCAAAAATCGGCGCAAACGCAATTATTAAAAATTCCACAATCGGCGAGGGCTCAATCATTGGCTCATCCCACATCGAGGACTCCGTAATTGAGAAAAACGTGCTTGTTGAAAGCTGGTGCGTCATCAAGGAAAAGAGCCACTTGATTTCAGGCGTTAGCGTTGGTAACTACTGCGAAATAGTAAACACAACTATACTAAATGACACCTCCGTTGCTTCCCACTGCCACATTTGGGACAGTGATATCGGCTCCCGCGTTACAATCGGCAGTGGCGTTATTACTATTAATTACGAAGCAAACAGAAAGCAAAGCAAGTGCAAGATTGGTGACGATGCGGTTATCGGCTGTAGCGCCAACCTGGTTCTTCCCATTGATATCGGTCCTACCTCATTTATTGCCGCAGGCTCAACGGTAACAGACGATGTTCCCTCGGGTGCTTTGGCAATTGCAAGACAGTACCAAACAAACAGAAACGGTTGGGCAACCAAGAGGAAAAACAATGGCAAGCATATTTGATTTGTTCAAAAAAATTGAAAAAAAAGAGGATTCCACTCCCATAACCCACATTATAGTAGGCTTAGGCAATCCGGGCGAGAAATACATATACACAAGGCATAACGCAGGCTTTCTTGCCATAGACTATCTATTAAGCAAATATTCCGTTTCCTGCGACAAGCTTAAATTCAAGGCTTTGACGGGAGAAATAAAGCTTGGCGGCGTGCGCGCTCTATTAATGAAGCCTCAAACCTTTATGAATGCCTCAGGTCAGGCAATCATCGAGGCTTGCACCTTCTACAAAATCCCGCCCGAAAACGTTATTGTTATCTCCGATGACGCTTCCTTTGATATAGGCAAGCTCCGCATCCGCAAAAACGGTAGTGCAGGAGGGCACAACGGACTAAAAAGTGTCATAGAGTGTCTGAATTCCGACAAATTCCCCCGTGTTAAGCTTGGTGTTGGTCAAAAGCCAAGTCCCGACTATGATATTGCGGATTGGGTTCTTGCAAGAATTCCCAAGGAAAGTGAAAAAACCTTTTGCAAGCTCCTTGAGCATATTCCCGCAATACTTGAGCTTATGCTCACAGGCAACACAGAAAAAGCAATGTGCGATTATAACGGTTTAACCGTGGAATAATTAAATACACAATCAGCCACTTCACAAAAAGTGGCTATTCGTGTTGTTATCACCTCAACAAGCATTCTATCACATCAAAGAAAGGTTAAAAATGAACGTAAGCATTCTTACTCAAGGCATAAAAAACACTAAGCTTTACCGTCAGCTCCTTTGCAGATTTATTGAGCTTAGCGATACCAAGAAGCCCTTACCTCTGTTAGTAGAGGGGGTTAGTGACGGTGCCTTATATTCTCTTACCTACTCGCTAATTACCGACATCAAGCGTCACACAGGCAAGCCCGTGGTAATTCTTATTGGCGAGGAAAGAAAAGCAAACAAGCTAAATGAATTTTTCAAAAAATGCTCACTGAAAAGTGAGCTTTATCCCGTTAGAGACTTCAATTTTTACGATATGACCGCCTCTCACGAGCTGGAGCACGAAAGGTTAAAGGTGCTTTGCGGCTTAGCCCTCAACGCCCTTGACGTGGTCCTGACAACGCCGGACGCATTTTTGCAATACACAATGCCGAAAAAGGTGCTTCTTGGCAAAACAATTTCCGTAAATCGCGACACTCCCTTGGACGTTTCCGCATTTTCCGAAAAGCTGTTCAGTATGGGCTACACCCCCTGCGAAACCGTGGAGGGTGCAGGACAGTATGCAGTGCGCGGTTATATAATTGACATTTTCCCCACCAAATGTGAATATATGGCAGGAGGCGTTTCAAAATCGGAGCAGCTCCCTATCCGCATTGAGCTTTTCGGTGATGAAATTGACCGTATGGCTACCTTTGATATAATGAGCCAGCGCACTATTGAAGCAATCGACAGCTTTACAATTACCCCATCAAAGGAAATTTTACCCACCTCTCAAGGAGTGGAGCAAATTAAGGAAAAGATAGAGGTGCTTTTGTCCGCCAACCCGGACGAAAGTGCAAAAAAGGAGCTTGAAAAGGAATTAGGCTCCTTAGAGAGCGAAGCATATTGCCCGTTTTTTGACCGCTTTATTTCGCTCATCTACCCACAAAAGGAGTGCCTTGCAAGCTATTTTGACAAAAATAGCGCTATTATCTTTTGCGATACATCCTCTGTCAAGCAAAGAGCCAAGGAATCCGAAAGTGGCAACAACGAAATTGTGCAAGGCCTTATAGAAAGTGGAATTTTGCCCTCCGAAATAGCAGATTTTAGCGCCCCAGTGTCGCTAATTGACAAATTTGCCAAGGAGCATCAGTCTATTTACATCGACCCGTTTATCATGTCGCATCTAAGCGAGGAGGGTGGCATTTATAACTTTTCCTCCAAGGGCATTTCCTTTGCAAATCACACCCTATGCGTAGTCATTGATGAGCTTCGCTACTTTGTCGATAATAAATATAAGGTTGTTTTAGTTTGTCAAACGGAAACCGAGGCAAAAAGCTCCGTCAAGACCTTGAACGAAATGGAAATCCCCGCATTTACAATCCAAAGAGATGAATTTTCCACTCTCAAGGAGGGTATGGTTGGTGTCATGTGCGACTCCTTTCCCGACGGCTATGAATTGCCGGAAAGCAAGTTTGCCTTAGTGGTTTTGTCCTCTCGTTCCTTAGGTGAAAAGAAGAAAACCTTTAAAAACAAGCCCTTTGCAAAAAACGCAGGAGAGAAAATTCTCTCCCACGCGGAATTAACCGTTGGTGACTACATTGTACACGTCAACTACGGTGTAGGTAAATACTTAGGCATTGAAAACCTTTGTATTATGGGGGCGCGAAAGGACTATATCGCTATTCAGTATGCAGGCACAGATAAGCTTTTCTTACCTGTTGTCCAGCTTGATATGGTTTCAAAATACATCGGTGCTAAGAGTAGCGACGGTGAGGTAAAGCTCTCAAAAATGGGCGGTGCCGATTGGACCAATAAAAAGCAAAAAGCAAAAACCGCCGCCCGCGAAATGGCTAAGGAGCTTATCGCCCTGTACGCAAGGCGTACCCGTATCGACGGCTTTGCCTTCTTGCCCGACGACTTAATTGAAACAGAATTTGCCTCTGCCTTTGAGCACGAGGAAACCGATTGTCAGCTCCGCGCTATTAACGAGGTTTTGTCCGATATGGAAAAGCCGTATCCAATGGACAGGGTCTTGTGCGGTGACGTAGGCTACGGAAAAACCGAGGTTGCCTTCCGCGCCGCTATGAAGGCTGTGGCTAACAATAAGCAGGTGGCAATTCTTGTGCCAACCACAATTTTGGCAATGCAGCATTTTCAAACTGCTCTTGCTCGCTTTGCCGGTACGGGAGTTTATATTGAAATGCTCTCCCGCTTCCGCACAGGCGCGCAGCAGGCACTAATAAAAAGGAAGCTCCGTCGCGGAGATATTGACATTATAATCGGTACTCACACCCTTTTAAGCTCCAAAATCGAGTATAAGGATTTAGGACTTTTAATAGTTGACGAGGAGCAGCGCTTCGGTGTTGCTCAAAAGGAAAAAATCAAGCAGTTAGTCCCCGACGTGGACGTTTTGACATTGTCAGCCACACCTATTCCCCGTACTCTCAGTATGGCAATGGGCGGCATACGCGACTTGTCCGTCCTTGACGAAAGTCCCAGTGGCAGAGTGGGTGTTCAATCCTACGTTTTGGAGTATGACGAAAACATAATAAACGATGCAATCAAGCGCGAGCTTCACCGCGGCGGTCAAGCCTTTTATCTTACCAACAACGTTGACGAGCTATATAGAGTTGCATCTCGCTTGCACAAGGTGTTTCCCGACGCAAACGTAGCTGTTGCTCACGGTCAAATGGACAAAAGCCAGCTTGAAACAATTTGGCAGGCTATGGTAAACGGTCAGGTTGACGTTTTAATCAGCACAACAATTATCGAAACAGGCATTGACATTCCAAACGCAAACACTCTGATTATTGAAAACGCAGACAAAATGGGGCTTTCTCAGCTCCACCAAATCCGCGGTCGAGTTGGTAGAAGCCACCGACGCGCCTACGCGTTTTTCACATACCGTCGCGGAAAGCAGATTACGGAAATTGCCCAAAAGCGTTTAGGGGCAATCCGCGATTTTGCAGAATTTGGCGCAGGCTTTAAAATAGCTATGCGCGACCTTGAAATACGAGGTGCAGGTAACCTGTTAGGCTCCGAGCAGCACGGTCACTTAGACGCCATCGGCTATGACCTATATATTCGCCTTTTAAACGAAGCAGTGCTTGAGGAAAAGGGCGAAACGGTAGAGGCACCCTTTGAAACTAAAATCACCACCTCCGAGGATGCTTATCTGCCCCAAAGCTACATTAAATCAGCTACTGTCCGTATGGAAATTTACAAAAAAATCGCCCACATAGAAAACGAGGTTGATAAGGCGGACGTGGAGGCTGAAATAACCGACCGCTTTGGAGAAATGCCAAAATGCGCAAAAATGCTCACAAGCGTAGCACTTCTAAAAGCATCGGCAGTTCGCGGCAGAATTAAGCGTATAGAACAGCTAAAGGGCGAGTTCCGTCTATACCCTGAGGATTTAAATCTTCCCGTATTTGTGGAAATCTCCAAGTATGACAGAGCTAAGGTGCAGGTATGCGGTGTTGGCAAAACCCCTTACTTTTCAGTAAAGCTCACCGCAAACGAGGACTTTTCACAGTACATTTCCGAATTAATCAGCTTTTATATTCAGAAAAGTCAGGAAATAGTATAGACACAGTCAAGGAAATATGTTAAAATATCTACAAATAAATTTCGGGAGAAAAAACGTGTTTAAAAGAATTTTATGCACCCTGTGTGCGATTTTGTGCCTACTTTCAATGTTGCCCGCCTTCACCGCGTGTGCCGCGGGTAACATTTACGAATTTGGTCCATACTCAATTACCGAGGAGGAATATGCCTACCTTATGTCATTCTATAAGCGTCAGATTCTTGACAGCTTGAAGCTGGACGAGGAGGCGCTTGGCTACCCCGTTAGCGAAACAGACCCAACAACCTACGGTGAAACCTTGGAAAAAATGTACCGTGAGCAATTTGAGCAAAGCGTATATTCCTTAATATACTCGCAAGCACTGTTTGACGAATACGGCTTGACCCTGTCCGAGGAAGACCAAAAGAAAATCCGTAACGTTGCCGCATCTATTTTATACTCCTATGTACCAAACGGCTCAGTTACCGCCTTTGACTCCCTTGTATCCGATTACGGCTTTTCTTATGAGGCTATGCTCTCCGTTTACGAAAAGCAGGCTAAGGAAACCGCGGTTGTTGCCCACATTTTAGGTGATGATTACAGCAAGGTGACAGACAAGCAAAAGGACAATTATTATAAAGAAAACTACCTTCACTTCCAGGTTATCGTGGTAAACACCCTATATGAAAAGAAGGGTGACAGCTTTGCTAACCTTATCGAAGAGGAGCGCAAAACAAAGCTTAAGCTTGTAGAGGAGCTGAAGCAATTCCTGTGCGGAAACAACCCCCTCGACCAAGAGTACGAGATCTTGCCAAAGCTTTTAGGGGTTGACGATATGTCAAAGGTAACCTACGAGGACATTTGGAAGGACAGCTACATTAATGACGACCAAACCTACGAGGGCGGCATGTATATGACCAAGCCAAATCTTTTGCAATCAACCGTTGTAACCACCGTAACCCAAGCATTCTATACCGAAGAGGGTAAGGTCAGCACCTTGCCTGCGAAACGCTACTTCGAGGGTGAAGGAAGCATTACCCTTGGCGACTCAGAGGAAACCATAAAAGAGGGCGACTATTTTGAATACGGCACCGTATTTGTTAAGCGCCTTCCAATGGAGGAAGAGGCTTGGAAGGAAAAGAAGAATGAGCAGTTCTTTATTGACTCAGGCTTTACAGCAGGCGCTGCCCGCCGTGTACTTTTCAACACCTTTAGCGACTACGAAAAGGCAACCGCGCGCACGCTCATGAAAAATGAGAATCTAATTGCAGAATACTCACTCGCTACCGTTCCTGCAAACCGCGTAGACTACGATATTTTCAACCAAAAAGAAGAATAACAATGCAAAAGGGCTGTCGAAATTCGACAGCCCTTTAAATTCTGCATCTTGCGTTTTCTTTTCGCCGCATCCCGCATTCAACAAAGACGCGCTGAACCAATTAGAACAAGCCGGAAACGTCAACAGTTACCTGTGTTGCCTTTACAACGATATCGTTACCGAACTCATCCTTTACGCCTGTGTTTCTGTCAACGTATGCAATCGCAACAGTAGATGCTTGGATTACGTCAGCTACTTCAACGTCTTCAATTCTGTAAGTTGGCATTGTGTATTTCATCACTCGGTTACCTCCGTATTATTTTCGGTTTTAATTTGCTTTGAAGAAGCTATCTTCTTCACAGGTCAATTCCACTTAATGTTTTACTCTGTCAAGCAAAAATTCACACGCACAGCATAAAACTTCATGATTATTTTAGCACACACTTTGAGCTTTGTCAATAGTTTTTTCTCACTTTCTCAGAAAACAGGCTTGAAAGCCGCTCCAAGTGTAGCGAGTATCGACACGGGCACATTATTTCAAAAAATCATTTTTCAACGCCCTTGATATCATAAGGTGTCACCTGATAAACGTAGTAATTTAGCCAATTGGAATAAATCAAATTTGCTACGGAGTACCAATTAGGTACAATTTTCGTCTTTGCTTCATCTCTGAAATAGTTTTTCGGCTCGTCTATTTCCAAGCCCTTATTTAGGTCGCGGAAATACTCCTTTGCCAAGGTGTCTTTATCGTATTCCATATGACCCATTAGAAAAATTCGCCTTCCGTCGTTAGACCTAACGACAGATGCGCCCACCTCGTCAGAGCCGGCAAGTATAAGCAAATCCTCAACACCCAAGATATCCTCTGTCAAAACAGTAGTATGTCTTGAATGAGGTATATAGAACTCCTCATCTGTACCCTTCAAAATCGGATCGAAATTCACAAATTTCTTGTGTTTGAATACGCCAAAAAGCTTTTTGCTCAAAATCTGCTTATCAAGTCCATAGTAATAGTGCAAGGCAGCCTGCGCTCCCCAACAAATGAAAATGGTACTTTGCACGTTGGTATTGGCGAATTCAAAAATTTCCGTCAGCTCACGCCAATACTTAACATCCTCAAACTCCATCATTTCAACAGGCGCGCCTGTAATAATCATGCCGTCAAAATGCCTATCCTTCACCTCGGAAAAGGTCTTATAAAATCTTTGCAAATGTCCAAGAGGAGTATGCGTTCCCACATAGCTCTCCGTGCCGATTAAGGTAACCTTTATCTGCAAGGGAGAATTTGAAAGAAGTCTTATTAGCTGTGTTTCAGTTTCTATTTTAGTGGGCATCAAATTAAGAATTGCAATTTCGATAGGACGAATATCCTGTGTCATAGCTCTTTCGCTTTCCATTACAAAAATGTTCTCGCGCTCAAGCGTTCCAAAGGCAGGAATGTCCTGTGGAATTATAATTGGCATTTTACCCTCCTAATTCTTATTTTATCGACACTCATCAGCACTTTTTTCGGATTAAATGCTTGCAAGAGCCTGTTCAATATCGTCAATGATATCCTGTGGGTTTTCGATTCCCACGCTAAGTCTGATCAAGTTGTCAGCAATACCGATAGCCTCAAGGTCAGCGCTTGAAAGCTGTCTGTGCGTTGTAGAAGCGGGGTGCAAAACGCAGCTTCTTGCATCCGCAACGTGAGTAACTATGGAAATCATTTGAAGCTTCTCCATAAATTCAGCGGCCTTTTGTGAGCCACCCTTTACACCAAAGCTCATCATACCGCCTTGACCCTTCGGCATATATTTCATTGCCAAATCGTGATATGGGTCGCTTTCAAGGGACGGATGCTTAACCCATTCAACCTTAGGATGCTTTGCAAGGAAAGCTGCAACAGCCTTTGCATTACTCGAATGTCTTTCCATTCTAAGCGCCAAAGTATCCATGCCAAGACTTGTCAAAAATGCGTTTTGCGGGCTCATCATCGCACCCAAATCACGCATCATCTGTACTCTGCACTTTACACCGAACGCAGTTGAGCCAAGAGTTGCATAAACAAGTCCGTGATAGCTCTCGTCAGGCTTCAAAAACTCCTCATATCTGTTTGTCTTGCTAAAATCAAAGTTGCCGCCGTCAACAATACAGCCGCCCAAAGCAACCGCGTGTCCGTCAAGGTACTTTGATGATGAATAAAGCACAACATTAGCGCCAAAATCAAGGGGACGGAACAAAACAGGAGTTACAAGAGTGTTATCTACCATAAATAGTACACTATTTTCCTTAGCAATCGTAGCTAATTTTTCAAAATCAGTTACAACAATAGTAGGGTTAGCAATGCTCTCCGCAAAAATAACCTTAGTCTTGTCGTCAACAAGCTTTTCTATGTCCTCTTTTGGTGCATCGGGGTCAAAAAAGCGACACTCTATGCCATATTTTGGCAAAGTCACGGAGAAAAGATTATAGCTTCCACCGTAAATCGCACGGGTAGAAACAATGTTATCTCCCGCATTACATACGTTCAAAATCGCAAGCAAGGTAGCACTCATACCTGAAGCAGTTGCCACCGCGCAGGAGCCACCGTCAAGAGCACAAAGCTTCTTTTCAAACACGTCAACCGTTGGATTTGCAAGTCTTGTGTAGAAATAACCGTCAGCCTTCAAGTCGAAAAGATCTGCAAGCTCACTTGCCTTTTCATAAGTATAGGTTGTGCTTTGCACGATAGGAGCAACTCTTGGCTCTCCGCTCTTAGGACTATAACCGCCCTGCACGCAAATAGTATCTAAATTTTTCATAATTCACCTCAAACAAAAAAAGTGTATAACAAAATTTATAGGGACGGGAGCCATCCCTCCCATTTTTAGTTTCTCAAGCTATGAATTGGAGCAGGAATACGTCCGCCTCTTGCAATAAATTCCTCAGAGGAATAGTTGCTCAGCTTCATAATCGGAGCGTGACCCAGCAAGCCGCCAAACTCAACGCTCTCGCCCACACCCTTACCGTATACAGGTATCAAGCGCACCGCCGTTGTCTTGTTGTTAATAACGCCTATGGCAATTTCATCGGCAATAATACCGCTCAAGGTAGATGCGCTGGTATCTCCGGGCACCGCAATCATATCAAGTCCAACAGAGCAAACCGCAGTCATAGCCTCAAGCTTTTCAATAGAAAGCGCGCCGCACTCAGCCGCCGCAATCATACCTGCATCCTCGGAAACAGGGATAAACGCACCACTCAAGCCGCCAACGTGAGAGGAAGCCATAACTCCACCCTTCTTAACAGCGTCGTTAAGCATAGCAAGAGCCGCCGTAGTTCCGTGACAACCGCATTTTTCAAGACCCATATTCTCAAGAATATGAGCAACAGAGTCACCAACCGCAGGAGTAGGTGCCAAGGACAAGTCAATAATACCGTAAGGTGTATTCAAGCGCTTTGAAGCCTCGTAGGCAATAAGCTGACCCACACGGGTAATCTTAAACGCTGTCTTTTTAATAACATCCGCAAGGTGTGAAAAATCACAAGCGCCCTCACGCTTAATAGCAGAGGCAACGACACCGGGACCGGAAACACCTACGTTAATTACAGTTTCAGGCTCACCCATACCGTGCATAGCACCCGCCATAAATGGGTTATCCTCGGGAATATTGGAAAACACAACAAGCTTAGCGCAGCCAATAGAATCTCTGTCGCGGGTAAGATATGCAGCTTCCTTCATAATTTCGCCCATTTTTTTAACCGCATCCATATTAATGCCCGCCTTTGTGGAGGCAACGTTAATGCTGGAGCAAACTCTGTCAGTTACAGCCAGCGCCTCAGGAATAGCGTCTATCAAATTGATAGCTCCCTTTGTCATACCCTTTTGCACCAAAGCGCCAAAGCCACCGATAAAGTTAATTCCAAGCTCACGGGCAGCCTTTTCCATAACCTGTGCAAGTCTTACAAAGCCATCACGGTCACAGCTTGCACCAACCAAAGCCATAGGAGTAACGGATACGCGCTTATTGATAATCGGAATACCATAAGTATTTTCCAAATCAATAGCAGTCTTTACAAGATTTTCAGCACTCTTTGTAATCTTATCGTAAACCTTCTGCTCAAGCTTTTTTTGGTCGTCGCTAATGCAGTCAAACAAGGAAATACCCATAGTAATAGTACGGATATCCAAATTTTCCTGCTTAATCATATTTACAGTTTCAAGAATATCGTTAATGTTTAGCATTTTCTCACCTCTTAAATTCTATGCATTGAGTTAAAAATATCCTCGTGCATAGCGCGCACGTCTAAGCCGCGTCTATCTCCAAGGAGAGAAAGCTCCTTTTGAAACTCGGAAAATTCAGTCTTCATATTATCAATTTCAACAAGCATAATCATAGCAAAATAATCCTTGAGTACGCTTTGAGTAATATCAACAATATTAGCATTATGCTTAGCACATTCAGCGCTCACCTCTGCAATAATACCAACGGAATCCCTTCCAATAACAGTAACAACAGCTTTCATTTTATTATCTCCTTTTAATTTATTTAATAAAGTATATCACTTAATTAAAAATATGTCAAGCAAAAACAGAAAAAATGCCGAAATTTGCACCATGAAAAAAGAAGGGCATCCAAGGGCACTTTTTTCTGCCATAATATAATTGTAGCTACAAAATCCGGCAAAGAAAGGAGAGACATTCATAATAGAACTAACCCTTGACCAAATGGTCAAAAAAAGAAAAGCAGTCTGGGAGGAGCATAAAAGCCCGGAGCTTGACAGACAAATAACCGATGCAATTGCAAAAAGGATAAAGGCAAACCCACAGCTTTTTCGCTTAGTAGAGGAAAGCCCCCACAAGCTGATTGAATGCTGTTTTACGGTTGTTGACAAAAAAAGGCGTACCGTTCCCTTCTTTTTCAACGAGGTTCAAAAGGACTTTGTTGAAAAATTAGAGACACTGGGTCGGTCAAAACCGTATTACATACTCAAAGGAAGGCAACAGGGATTTACCACCCTTATCACAGCAATTCAGCTTGCAAACGCCATTATAAAAGAAAATTTTTCAGGCTTTACAATTGCCGACAGAGACGATAACACAAAGGCAATTTTCAACGATAAGGCAAAAGCAATGTATAACGGACTACCCGAAACATTAAAGCCTCCCGAAAAATACAATTCAACAAACGAGCTTGTGTTTGACGACCTTAATTCTTCATGGCGCATAGCCTCAGCCACCGCAAACGTAGGCAGAAGCCGTACCCTGTCCTTTATCCACTTCTCGGAAATAGCATTTTACAAATGCACAATGGCGGATTTGCAAAAATCAATAGTTGAGGCAGCAACTGAGGACTCATATTGCATATATGAAACAACAGCAAACGGCTTTAATGATGCCAAGGAGCTTTGGGACACAGGCTTCTGTCATAATTTGTTCTATGGCTGGTGGAGAACCAAGGAGTACACCTCCACCGACTACAAATACTTAGACTCCCCCGACAAATGGCTGAAAAACAGGCTTGAAGCACTGGAAAAAATGGGGCTTTCCCGTGAGCAAAGGGCTTGGTACGCCAAAAAATATTCTTCCTATATTGATAAAAGCGCCATCAGACAGGAATATCCTTGTAGCCCCGAGGAAGCCTTTATTGTTTCAGGCGAATGTATTTTTGATAAGGATGCCATAGGAAATTATCTCAGCACCTTCGACGTAAAATCCACAAAAGGCTACTTTGAATACGATAAACGCTTAATACCCGTTGAAGGCAGTGAAGGCTTAGCAGAAAAATACATAACAAAAATTATAAACATAAGGTTTGTTCCCGACGAAAACGGATATATCAGCATAGTGGAAAAGCCATATTCCAAAAGTAAGGACGGCTTAACTCTTCAAAAGCCATATGTTATCGGTGCCGACACCGCAGGCGAGGGCGAGGATTACTTTACCGCAAAGGTTTTGGATAACACCACAGGTAAGTGCGTTGCAACCTTACGCAAAAAACGCTTTGATGACGATTTGTTTGCAGAACAGCTCTACTGCTTAGGTACTTATTATAATAATGCCTTTTTAGCGGTGGAAATCAATTATTCTCGCTACCCGGTGTATCACTTGCGAGAGCTGGGATATGAAAATATGTATTTTAATTTTTACGACCCAAGAACCGCACCGCCGGGAAAAATAAGACGCTACGGTTTTTTAACCGAGGTAAACAATCGGCCAATGATAATCTCAGGCTTAGTCCGTGCTATGCGAGAAGGCTTAGAGCTGGAAACAGACAGAGAAACCCTGAAGGAGCTTTGCAGCTTTATAAGACACAAAAACGGAAAGTGTGCCGCTGCAAGCGGCGCCCACGACGACCTTGTTATGGCAAGTGGCATAGCCCATTACGTTCGCCGAAATTACACCTGTGAAATGAGAATTATCGACACAGGGTCGGACTTTTTGGACGAGCTCTTCAAGGATGAGCCGGAAAATAACAATCAATTTATGGAGTGGTAATCATGTTTAAAAGCAATAAATTAAAAGCGCTGGAAAAGCGCATTTCAGTCTTAGAAAAGGAGCTAAAAGCTGTAATTTCAGCCCTTTCAAGTCAAGAACAACCAAGCAAAAGCAACAATTCCTACGAGGAGGTAATAACCGAATGGCTATGCGGCAAAGAAATAGCTTAAATGAAACGACTCACCTATGGAAAATGTACGAGTCAGGCGTAGATTATCAAATTAGAACAGGCTTGCGCTATAACATCCCTAAGTACATTGACTTCTACGAGGGTCGTCAATGGCCCGCCCCCACAGAAAATACCAAAAACCTGCCCCGCCCGGTAGTAAATATAGTAAAAATGATATGCAGAAGCAAAAAATCAAGCATTTTATCAACCCCCGTCAAGCTTTTATATAAATCTTACTCCAAAGGGACAGATACGTCAAAGCTAAACGATTTTGCCGAAAGCATCCAAAAGGGAAATGAACCAGGAGGGCTTAGACAGGCTCGCTATTGATGACGGCATCAAAAAGGGCTCATATTTCTTTCATTATTATTGGGATAAATATGCAGAAGGCTTAACGGGCAAGACCGAGGGCGGCGTTCGTTGTGAAATCATAGACCCCTTGAATATTTTCTTTTCTAATCCAAGAGAATTGAACGAGCAAAAGCAGAAATGGATACTTATAGCTACCCCAGTGGAGCTATCCTCAATCATTTCAATAGCGGATGAGGGCGCAAACTTAAGCCAAATCACTCCCGACCAAGACACGGAAGCAATATCAGACACAAGTGTAGTGACTCTTTTGACTCGCTATTACAGAATAAACGGTGAAGTTTGGTGTGAGCGCGGTACAAAAAGCTGTATAATCAACGCGCCGTTTCCGTTAACCCCCGACAAAAACCGCTTTAATAGCCTCGCAAACGCAAAAATCCGCCAATCAGATAAGACTGCAAAGACAAATTACGTTGAAAGCACCGCGCAAAACGGATATCTTTCGCTTTTGGTAGGCAAAAAACAGCCAAAAGCTACCCTTTATCCAATCGTTTGCGGATATTACGAAAGAAAAGAGGGCTCAATTTACGGAATTTCCGAGGTTGAGGGCATCATCCCAAACCAAAAAGCAATCAACTTTAATATAGCAATGACACTTTTGAACTCTCAGCAGTGCGCTTGGGGAAAATATATAGCGTTACCAAATGCCTTAAAGGGTCAAATCATTACAAATTCCCCGGGTCAAGTGCTAATCGACCATTCCGGAACAGGAGACGGCATCAAGCGTATGAAGGATGAGGGAATTTCCGAAATTCCCATGTCAATAGTTCAGTCAATCACTGAGCTTACAAGAACCGCAACCGGGTCTAACGAAATTCTATCCGGAGAAGCACTGAACGCTAATTTATCTGGCGTTGCAATTGCACAGCTTCAAGCACAAGCAGAGGTGCCTATCGAGGAGCTAAGAGCAACCTTTTGGGAAGCAAAGAAGAAACAAGGAGTAGTGTTAGCCCAATTTATAAGGCTCTACTATTTTGACAAGCTATTTTTAAGAAAGGCAAGGAGGGAAAACGGAGAAGAATGTGAAATTTGCGACACATTTTCTTCCCAAGACTACGAAAACGCCATATTCGACGTAGTAGTTGAACCAATAAAAGGCTCTCGCGCCGGCTTGTCATCCGACATCAACCTGCTTAACGATTGCTTAAGGTCGGGAAAAATCTCCTTTGAAACCTACATCAAGGCATATCCCGAAGGAGCAATCGGCAATAAAAGCTCCATTTTACACCAAATAGAACACGAAAAATCAACCGAAATTTACAAGCTAAGAAAGGAGTTAGAAATGTACAAAAACGGAAAAACACTCGACCCTGTGTCGATAGTTTGAGTTTTCCACGCTTTTTGTTCAAAAGCTTAATATGTCTGAAAAATCAACCGAATTTAACTCAAATTCCAGCCAAAATCCTCACTTTACAGACACTGGGTCGGCAAAAATTGTAAAAAAAGCCGAGTCTCAAGATAATAGCAGCCAAAATAACGCTTTTTTAACCGAAACAACCGAAAAAAGCGCAGCAGCAAGCGAAAATTCAAGAAAAAACGAGGTTTTCTCAGAAAAATCGGAGGAAATCGACAAAAAAAGCTCCGATATCGCCGAAAACGTGCAAACAAAGGCGCAATCAGAGCAAAAAGAACCACCAAACACCGAAAATGCCCCAACAAATCTCAATTTGTTCAGCTCAGAGAACGTTCAAGCCTTTTCCAAGGATTTTCCCGACGTTAATCTTTACGAATTGCAAAAAAGTGAGAATTTCCAAGCATTTATCGGAATTTTAACCAAAAATCCTACTCTTTCACAGGTTTACGCCGGATTTAACGCAATTGTCGCCAGCATTGAGGAAAAATCTCAAAAAAAGCTTATTCAAACCATGGCAAACGCAAAAGCAAGCCCCGGAGCGCTTTCTTCTTCAAAGGAAAGCGCAATGCAATATTTCACAAGGGAGCAGGTTTTGAAGATGACCCCCGAGCAAATAAAAGCAAATTACTCACAAATTCGCAAAAGCCAAGAGAAATGGTAACGCGTTAACCCGTCTTTCTCTCGCTTGCGCCAAAGGTTCACATAACACAAAGGCGCCTTTCCGAGCCGATACCCTCTAATCCTTACAGCATATCAATTTTCGTTTTCCTTTTTGCACTCGCTGCAATTTCCTCCGTCCCACGCGTTCCCTAAAACGTTTTTGGCATCTCGTTCATCAATCAAACCGTGTTGTTCCCCTTAAAATACAACATTTTTAACCTAAGGAGGCCAAATATGGCATATTCAAATTTTATTCCTTCCGTATGGGAGGAGTCAATCAACAGAGAATTAGAGCGCGCTTGCGTTTTCGTAGAGGACTGCAACAGACAATACGAGGGCTTAGTGTCCAAAAAGGGTGACAGCATCCACATTTTAGGTGTGGGCAAGCCTTCTATCAAGTCAATCGACCGTGCCAACGCAAGCGGCGAAATCGACGAGGCTGAGGAAATCAACGACACCTCTGTCATCATGAGCATCAATCAAATCAGATACTTTAACTACAAGGTCGGTGACATTGACAAGGCACAGGCGGTTGGCGGCTTAATGGATGCCCTTTCCCAGGAAACAAGCGAGGGCTTGGCTAACGAAATGGACAAGTTCATCGCCAACATGGCAACAAGCGAGGACGTGCCAACCCTTTCCGCAAACGCAACCCTCGTTACCAAGGACAACGTGCTTTCAATCATTGACGACGCAATTCAGACACTCCAAGAAAATGACGTAAACATGGCGTCCGGCATCACCTTAACCGTGTCCCCACGCTTTTATAAGCTCTTCAAGCAGGCTTATATCAGCAAGGATACAGCCAACTCCGAGGAGCTAAAGAACGGCAGAGTAGCTATGTACGGCAACGTAACAGTTAAGCTTTCAAATAACGTAGCAAGAACAGAGGATGGCGCTGTAGACAACATTATGCTCCGTACCAAGCGTGCAATCGCCTTTGTTAACCCGCTCACCCACACAGAGGCATACAGACCGGAAAAGTCCTTTGCCGATGCCGTTAAGGGATATTCCCTCTTCGACGGCAAGGTAGTAAGACCAAAGGAAATCGTAAACCTTAACGTAAGATACGCGTAATCGCCTGTGTTGACCCACTCACCCACACAGAGGCATAAAGACCCAAAAAAGTCGTTACTGACACCGTCAAGGGGCATTTCATCTTCGACGGTAAGGTGGCAAAACCCGAGGAAATCGCAATCCTCAACGTAAGATACGCGTAAACGCATGTGTCAATTTCAGAGCATTACCCGAAAAGCGAGTTTAATCAGTAGCTAAGCCGTAAAATCGCTTTGCTAAGAACACAAAACACACAAGCGAACAGAATCGCACCATGCTTAGCTACGCTTTTCGCGTACGCACGCTTACATTCACGCTCTCGCGCGCAAGAAGCCGCCAATTTGGCGGCTTCTTGCATTTTGCATTAGTTTTACCGTCCAAACAAGTTCCCTTGAAAATCGTGCCTTCTTAGCAGCGCTTTTCGCATACACTCAATCACAAGCACGCTCTCACTCACGAGACACCGTCAAATTGGCACCTTCTTGCATTTTGCAATACTTTTACCATCCAAACCAGTTCCTTTGAAAATCGCGCCTTCTTAGCAGTGCTTTTCGCATACGCTCAATCACAAGCGCTCTCTCACTCTCGAGACACCGTCAAATTAGTGGCTTTTTACATTTCGCATTAGTTTTACCCTTCAAACAAGTTCCCTTGTAAATCGTACCTTCACAGTGCTTTTCGCATACACTCAATCACAAGCACGCTCTCACTCACGAGACACCGTCAAATTGGCACCTCCTTGCATTTCGCAATGCTTTTACCGTCCCGAGCAATTCCGCCAAAACCCGTGTTCTATTAAGCCCATCAGCAATGCACAAAAAAACTTGCACAGTGCCGCACTTGTCAAAAAGCAACCAAAAATTTGAAAATATATTCACTTGCTAAAGATAGCAACAAATCCAAAAAATTCAAATTTTCTCGACCCTGTGTCTGTAATTCGAATTTTATATCTTAAATAAAAAATTCAAAATATTAATATTTATTCAGTTATAGCGTATATTTATGAATTTATATCGCCACCCATCAGTCTCAAACAAAAGCTAACATAGAGGCAATTCAGCCCTTTCGGCTTACCATTCCAAGCAATTCAGCCCATTTTAGCTCACTATTCCAATAATCAAGCCTTTTCAGCTTGACATCCCAAGTATTTAACCCCTCAGCTCGCCATCTATAGCAGTTCAATCCATTTTCGCCCGTCATCCCAAGCATCAAGTCGCTTCAGCCCAACGTTTCAAGCAATCCTATCCATTTCGGCACACTATTACAAGTATTTAAGCCATTTTCTGCCATTTTTCCGCTTGTTACAAGCAAATCAGCTCATATAAGCAAAAAAGCGCAAAACACGCCGATTTTCGCCACCAAAAAGCAACCTTTATCTCATCACATAGGCTTTATAATATTTTCAGTAATTCAAGCAACAAGACCACAAAAATAGCAAGAAAGGGACGTAAAAATGCCAATTTTAAAAGAAAAATCACAAAACCCAAATCATTCACCTTTAAACAACTTATTCAGCGAAATTTCCGCAAAGCCAAGCAAAGAAACCAACACCGAGCAAGCCGAAGTCACCGCCGGCGGGCAACCCAATAGCAACATCATAATGTCCGAAAAAGACCAATTTCAAATGCAAATCACAAATTCTTTTTTCAGCACAGAAGCGCAAAAAGAGCATCCCAAAGCAAGCGCACACCACGAAGAACACATAGCCGCAAAACATGAGCCAAACATTCAAAAAAGTTGCGCAACAGACAACAGCAAGGAAAAGCAAAGCGCACATATGCGCGCCGACACGCTCACCGAAAGCAAGATGGCAATTCAGCACGCCCAAGGCAAGCCAGAAATAATCGCAAAGCACCAACACCCAACCAATGAAGATGGTAGCCCAACGCAAATTGTTACAATAGAAATTTCCAAAATTTTGCCGAACCCAAATCAGCCAAGAAAGATATTTTCGGAAATATCCATACTCAAATTAGCCGATAGTATTAGCCAATTCGGAGTTATACAGCCACTAACTGTACGAAAAACAGGACAGTTGTATGAGTTAGTAGCCGGAGAGCGACGTCTCAGAGCCGCTAAAGAGCTTGGTTGGAAATGCGTACCCTGTATCATTTCAGATATAACCGAGGAAAAATCAGCCCAGATTTCCATTATCGAAAATTTGATTCGCGAGGATCTAAACATCTTCGAGCAAGCACTCGCTATAGAAACACTGATAGACACATATTCTTTAACTCAAGAGCAAATAGCAGAAAAGCTGTCCTCAAGTCAATCATACATAGCCAACAAACTAAGATTACTAAGATTTAGCGCCGAAGAAAGAGAAATCATATTAGCAAACCAACTAACCGAACGTCACGCAAGAGCATTATTACGCATTAATGACCCAAACATACGCAAGATATACCTAATAAAGATTATAAAAGACGAGTTAAATGTTACCAACACAGAAATTTTAATCGGAGAATATTTGTCCAAGTCAGACCAAAATACCGAGGGCAGAACGCAAAGTTCCTTTAAGCAAAAAACAATTTCTTCATTTTATAATACAATAAAAAGAGCTATAGATAGCATAAAAAACACAGATTTAGGCATAAAATGTCAAAAATTCGTAGGTGAAACCCATACAGAGATACTAATAAAAATTCCTAATGAAATACAGGACAAGTGTAATCGTGATGACAAATAAAGAGCATCTCAACCAAAATTTGCAACCAGGCGTTTGTTTCACGTGAAACAAACGAGGCTCGCCCAACCAATCAAACATTCAAACCGCCTCTTCCCTCATCTATAAGCTCCGCTTGATGTTTCACGTGAAACACGAGGAAGGATGCCCTAACTGGTGTCAAGCTCCTTAACACTTTTTCCGTCGCAATTCCCGTGTTCAAAGTTTCGTGTGAGACAGGTAGAATACCCTCTAGGCTGCCCACACGCCACGCGCACCTAAATGCCTTTTGCCCGTCATAGGTTCCTGTTTATTGTTTCACGTGAAACACGCTCATTCACAACCGCACCATGCTTATAAGAGAGCATCGTGATCAATTTTTATAAGCCTTGTTTACAATGTTTTGTAAAGTCTATAATAATCATTTGTGATTAGTTAGGTAGGCGGAGAAATCCTAAATTTGCCACACAATTTATAATTTCCTCATCGCTCGCAATATAAAATTAAGTGCAATTATGCCATTTTTCTATTGATTTTATCATATTTCCGTGTTATACTTTTACTAGGATTCATGTTTGTCTTTTGCGTCGAACCATTTTAAAAAGCAAGAATGGCTCGCAAAACAGCAGGAAATAAACTATAAATTTCAGATTATTTTACTTAAACACAAAAATCAACTAATAGGAGGCATAATTCAATGGCTATTAAATCAGGATTTGGAAAAGGTGGATTAGACTCAATTTTCGCCGACAGTTACAACGGAACAAAAACCGCGGCTAAAAATAATGAGCCGCCACAAACTCTCAGATTGTCAGAAATCGAACCAAAGGCAGACCAGCCAAGAAAATATTTTGACGAGGAAGCGCTTTCTCAATTGGCTGAATCAATCAAAAATCACGGTCTTTTGCAGCCAATCATAGTAAGAGAATCTTCCGGTGGTTTTTATCAAATAATTGCCGGTGAAAGACGTTGGAGAGCGTCCAAAATGGCAGGTCTTGTTGAGGTTCCTGTAATTGTGATGGAAGCCGATGCTTTAAAAACAGCCGAAATTGCTATAATCGAAAACGTACAGCGTGAAAACCTAAACCCATACGAAGAAGCTTCTGCTTACAAAGCGCTAATTGATCAATACGATTTAACTCAAGAACAAGTTGCGGAAAAGGTCGGAAAAAGCAGAAGCGCGATTGCCAACACTATGCGTTTGCTTGATTTACCAGACGAGGTGTTGGAAATGCTAAAAACCGGCGATATTTCCGCAGGTCATGCTCGCGCTTTGCTCGGCATGAAGGACAAGGATGCGATCGTTGACATTGGCAAGAAGATTTTAACACATTCTTTGAACGTGAGAGATACTGAGAGCTTGGTAAAAAAGCTTAATAAGATATATGAAGATAGTCTTAAATGTGGTGACAAAGCTGTTTCAATTGAAAAACAGCTTGAGGTTGACTACGCAAAAGACCTTGAAAGGCGTGCTATGGCTATCATTGGCAAGCGCATCAAAATTGTTGATGCAGGAAAAAACAATAAATTCCTACATATAGAGTATTTTGATAATGAAGATTTGGAAGAGATTTTGGTAAAAATTTGCGGCAACGACATTAAAAAGGAAAGTTAATTATGGGTTCAGTTAGTACATTTCTTTCCCTTTCGCTTCCGTATTTAGCATCAACCAAATTACCGTTTACAGAGCCAGAGTTTTATGTGTGGGCGTTTTGTGCAGGATTTAATGTGGCTATGGTTTTTGCATTTGCGGTAAAGAGTGTTGAGAGCAAATTTGTAAACAAGCTTTTTGATATGGAAGCTTTTGACTCGGGCAGAGCCATAACCATTAGTCAAACAGGTATTAAAAATAGTGCTTTGTTGAGGTTTCTATTGCGTGACAAGAGCTCTTTACGAAATGTAATCCTGCTTGCTAACAGCGAAATGCAAAATGAAATAAACGAAAATGACAGCTGTGAAAATGTAAGTGATGTTGACCACAACGAAACGCAAAATGCAGTAACCGAAAGCGACAGCTGTGAAAATGAAAGTGATGTTAACCACAACGAAACGCAAAATGCAGTAACCGAAAGCGACAGCTGTGAAAATGTAAGTGATGTTGACCGTAGCGAAACGCGAAACGAAACAGTCAACGAAGATAATAGCAAAGATGTAACCGATGCTGACCACAGCGATTTAAAAGTTAAACATGGTGAACGGCAGAAGGTGGATTTTGATAAAGCAAAATTCTACATAAGCCAGCAAAAGCTTGATAGGGCTACTTCCTTGAAAAAGGGTGCGATTAAGTGGTATTTATTGCCTGTTTTTTGCGCGGTATCCATCGGTTTGGCTATTGGTGTTTGCTACATTTTACCTATAATTCTTAATTGGTGATAGATGCGATTATTGTTGATAAAATCAAACATTGCTGTTGCGCGATGCTTGATTTTTGCTTTTGTTGATTAGTCAACATTCAGTGCTTGGCGCGGATGCACGATTGCCGAAGGAAGCAAAAGGCGTTTGGCAGCGGCAGGTTATTGGTTGGATTGTACCATGCCAAGGCGGTGCTACTAAAGCGCGCGGACTGGGGATAGCGTGGTGTTCGGCTATGCAAGGTGCGTGCTGATTGCGAGCTGAAAAGGGCAGATGGAAATTTGGCGCTGTTGAGGCGTGATTGGCTTTGCAAGGTGCGAGTTGGTTGTTGGCTAAAGGGCGGATGGAATTTTGGTGCTATTGAGGGTGCGATTGGCTATGCAAGGCGCGAGTTGGTTGTCGGCTAAAAGGACAGATGGAATTTTGGTGCTGTTGAGGCGTGATTGGCTATGCAAGGCGCGAGTTGATTGTCAGCTAAAAGGGCAGATGGAAATTTGGTGCTGTTGAGGCGTGGTTGGCTGTACAAGGTGTGTGCTGATTGCGAGCTAAAAAGGACAGATGGAATTTTGGTGCTGTTGAGGCGTGATTGGCTATGCAAGGTGCGAGTTGATTGTTGGCTAAAAGGGCAGATGGAAATTTGGTGCTGTTGAGGCGTGATTGGCTTTGCAAGGTGCGAACTGATTGTGAGCCGAAGGGACAGATGGAATTTTGGTGCTGTTGAGGCGTGATTGGCACGGTGGGGCGTGTGCTGATTGCGAGCCAAAGGATGGACGGATATTGGACGCTATTGGGTAGCGCTTAGCGACATAAAATGGAATTCAAAATATAAATTGGGGGAGACGAGATGAAAAGGATTTTATTGGCGGTAATGATTGCTATTTCTCTTTGCTTGTGTGCGGTTTTGAGCGCGTGCGGTGGAGATGATAACAGCGGTGACAATGGTACGGGTAGCAACACTACGAGCCAAAGTAATAAGGATGAAGATGGTACGAGTAGCGTTCCCGACGATGGGGCAAACAAAAGCGTGCCCGGGGATAGTACAGGCGAAAGCAAGCCGAGTGAGGATGATAAGACGGAGTATCACACGGTTACCTTTGAAACTAACGGTGGCTCTGTAGTTGAACCTGTGTTGGTTAAACATGGTAACCCGATACCTGTACAAGCTACGCCAGAAAAAGCGGGTTATGTTTTTGACGGTTGGTACTTAGGTGAGGAAAAATGGTCCTTTATCAGTCACGTTGTACTCATTGATTTGACTCTTGAGGCTAAGTGGATTGCAAATGATAACACTCTTGTGTTTGATGGCAATGGTGCTACAGGCGGAACAATGGAAAATATGACCATAAAGAGTGACGAAGCAGTGATTCTATCTAAGTGTGCCTTTGCAAAGGTCGGCTATACTTTTATGGGTTGGTCAACCACGCCTGACGGAGAGGTTGAATATACTGACGGTGACGAATATACAATAGGTACCGAAGCAAGCTATACTCTTTACGCTGTATGGCAGGCTAACGAAAATACACTTGTGTTTAACGGTAACGGTGCCACGGGCGAAATGGCAGACGTCAAAATAAAAACCGACGTTACGGTTACATTGCCTAATGTAACCTATACAAGAGCTGGCTACACCTTTATTGGTTGGTCAACAACACAGAGCGGTGAGGTTGAATATACTGACGGTACAAGGTATGTAATGGGTACAGAGGCAAGCTATACCCTTTATGCCATTTGGGAGGCTAACGATAATAACATTACCTTTAACGGCAATGGTGCTACAAGTGGTTCAACAAGCGGTATTGTAGCGCAAACCGACGAGAAAATCACATTGACCGCAAACGGCTTTGCGCGTCTTGGCTATACCTTTATAGGCTGGTCAACCACGCAGGGCGGTGAGGTTAAATATGCCGATGGTGCGGAATATGTTATGGGTACAGACAGCTCATATACTTTATATGCGGTATGGCAGGCTAACGAAAATACACTTGTGTTTAACGCAAATGGTGGATTTGGTACAATGGAGAATATGACTATTTGCACCGACGCAAGCGCTAATTTAACTCTTAACGCATTTACAAAGGTTGGCTACCGCTTTGTTGGTTGGTCAACTACGCCTGACGGAGAGGTTGAATATACAGACGGTGTAAAATATAAAATGGGTACCGAGGCAAGCTATACGCTCTATGCAATATGGGAGGCAAACGACAACAATATCATTTTCGACCCTAATGGAGCGACGAGCGGCTCAACTGCGGGAATAAATGCAAAAACAGACGAAAGGGTTACTCTTACCTTAAACGGATTTATCCGTGACGGCTATACCTTTATGGGTTGGACAACTACGCCTTACGGTATCGTTCAATACGTTAACGGCGATGAGTACACAGTGGGTGCAGAGGCAAGCTATACTCTTTACGCGGTATGGCAAGCAAACGAAAATACTCTTGTGTTAAACGGTAACGGAGCCGAGGGCGAAATGGCAGACATCAAAATAAAAACCGACGTTACGGTTACGTTGCCTAAAGCAACTTATACAAAGTTAGGCTATACCTTTAAGGGTTGGTCAACAACGCAGAGTGGTGAGGTTGAATACGCTGACGGTGCAAGCTACACAATGGGAACAGATAGCTCATATACTTTATATGCGGTATGGGAAGCTAATGAAAACACTCTTGTATTTGATGCTAACGGCGGCGTTGGTATAATGGAAAATATGACTATTTGCACCGACGCAAGCACGAATTTAACCGTAAACGCATTTACAAAAGCGGGCTACACCTTTGTAGGTTGGTCAACAACACCCGACGGTGAGGTTGAATATGCAGACGGTGCTGAATATACAATGGGTACAGAGGCAAGCTATACTCTTTACGCTGTATGGCAGCCTAACGAAAATACACTTGTGTTTAACGGTAACGGTGCCACGGGCGAAATGGCAGACGTCAAAATAAAAACCGACGTTACGGTTACGTTGCCTAATATAACCTATACAAGAGCAGGCTACACCTTTATTGGTTGGTCAACAACACAGAGCAGTAATGTTGAATATACAAACGGTGCAAGCTATACAATGGGTACAAAGGCAAGCTATACACTTTATGCAGTATGGGAAATAAATGTAAATGGTTTGTCCTTTAATGCAAATGGGGGCAGCGGTAATATGACCTCGTTGACGGTTAATTCTTTTGAAAATGTTACTTTACCTAAAAACATTTTTACAAGAAAGGGTTACACCTTTGTAGGTTGGTCAACAACGCAGAGTGGTGAGGTTGAATACACTGACGGCGCAAGCTACACAATGGGAACAGATAGCTCATATACTTTATATGCGGTATGGGAAGCTAATGAAAACACTCTTGTATTTGATGCTAACGGCGGCGTTGGTATAATGGAAAATATGACTATTTCCACCGATGCAAGCACGAATTTAACCGTAAACGCATTTACAAAAGCAGGCTACACCTTTATGGGTTGGTCAACTACAAAGAGCGGAGAGGTTGTATATACAGACGGTGCAGAATATGTAATGGGTAAAAATGCTTCTTATACCTTGTATGCAATATGGGAAGCAAACGAAAATACCCTTGTGTTTAATGCTAACGGTGGCGAAGGTACAATGGAAAATATGACTATTTCCACCGATTCAACCGCTAATTTGACCGCAAACGTATTTACAAAAGCAGGCTATCACTTTGTAGGTTGGTCAACAACACCCGACGGTGAGGTTGAATACATTGATTGTGCAAAATATACAATGAGCGTTCATAGCACCAATACGCTCTATGCTGTATGGCAGATAAATACGAATAAAGTTGTTTTTAATGCTAACGGTGGCAACGGCACTATGGCAAATTTCACTATGGAATCTTTTGCTGTGGTAAATCTACCTGCTAATACATTTGTAAAAACAGGCTACACTTTTGTAGGCTGGTCAACCACCGAGGACGGCGAGGTTGAATTTGCTGACGGTGCTGAATACACAATGGGCACAGATAGCTCATATACCCTCTATGCAGTATGGGAAGCAATAGAATACACCATTACATATGTACATGCAACTACCCCTAATAATCCAAGCAAATGTACAATAGCGGATGTTATAATACTGCAAGATGCCACTGATAGTAAAGGTTACTATGACTTTGCTGGTTGGTACACCGATGCTAATTTTGAAAACCGAATTACAGAGATTAAAAATAGCACAGGCAATGTAACCTTGTATGCCAAGTGGTTAACAAACGATACGGCTTTGAGCTTTACAAAATCTGGCAGTAGTTATTCAGTAACAGGCTGCGTAAAAGATATTGATGTTGTAGTAATTCCTTCAACATATAACGGGTTACCTGTCACAAGCATAGACGAAAGGGCGTTCTATAATTGCGACAGCTTGACAAGTATAACCATACCCGACAGTGTCACAAGCATAGGCAATTATGCGTTCGACTGGTGCACAAGCTTGACAAGCGTAACGATACCTGATAGTGTCACAAGCATAGGCGATTATGTGTTCTATGATTGCACTAGTCTAACAAGTATAACTATACCAAACAGTGTCACAAGCATAGGCTATTCTGCGTTCTATAATTGCGACAGCTTGACAAGTGTAACAATACCTAATAGTGTCACAAGCATAGGCACTTATGCGTTCTATGATTGCGACAGCTTGACAAGTATAACGATACCCGACAGTGTCACAAGCATAGGCAATTCTGTGTTCGGAGGTTGCACAAGCTTGACAAGTGTAACGATACCTGACAGTGTCACAAGCATAGGCAATTCTGCGTTCGCACTTTGCACAAGCTTGACAAGTATAACAATACCCGACAGTGTCACAAGTATAGGCGCTTCTGCGTTCGACTGGTGCACAAGCTTGACAAGTGTTACAATTGGAAACGGTGTCAAAAGTATAGGCAATTCTGCGTTCTATAATTGCACAAGCTTGACAAGCGTGGTCATAGGAAACAGTGTTGCAAGTATAGGTGAGAGTGCGTTCGAGCGTTGCCACAGCTTGAGAAGTGTGGTGATACCTAACGGTGCTACAAGCATAGGCGATTCTGCGTTCTATTATTGCACAAGCTTGACAAGTGTAGTAATTCCAGATAGCGTTATAAAAATAGGCGAAGGTGCGTTCGAGAGTTGCACAAGCTTGACTATTTACTGTGAGGCGGAAAAGCAGCCTGACAGATGGAGTAGTGATTGGAATCTTAATTGTCCTGTAGTATGGAACTGTAACAATAACGAAATAGCTGATGATGGATATATTTATACCATAATTGATGGAATAAGATATGCGTTAAATGACGGAGGAGCAACAGTTGCAAGTCAGTCGGAAAATATTACGACTGCAAATATTCCTGCAAGCATAATATACAAGGAACAAGTGTACGCTGTCACAAGCATAGGCGGTTCTGCGTTCTCGGGTTGCTACAGCTTGACAAATGTAACAATACCCGAGGGTGTCACAAGCATAGGCAATGGTGCGTTCTATAATTGCACAAGCTTGACAAGCATAACAATACCCGAGGGTGTCACAAGCATAGGCAATGGTGCGTTCGAGAGTTGCACAAGCTTGACTATTTACTGTGAGGCGGAAAAGCAGCCTGACGGATGGAGTAGTGATTGGAACCTTAATTGTCCTGTAGTATGGGACTGTAACAATAACGAAGTAGCTGATGATGGATATATCTATACCATAATCGATGGAATAAGATATGCGTTAAATGACGGAGGAGCAACAGTTGCAAGTCAGCCGAAAAATATTACGACTGCAAATATTCCTGCAAGCATAATATACAAGGAACAAGTGTACGCTGTCACAAGCATAGGCTCTTCTGCGTTCCGTGATTACACAAGCTTGACAAGCATAATAATCCCCGACAGTGTCACAAGCATAGGCAATTATGTGTTCTATAATTGCACAAGCTTGACAAGCATAATAATCCCCGACAGTGTCACAAGCATAGGCAATGGTGCGTTCTATTATTGCACAAGCTTGACAAGCGTAACAATCGGAAACAGCGTCACAAGCATAGACGAAAGGGCGTTCGATAATTGCACAAGCTTGACAAGCATAATAATCCCCGACAGTGTCACAAGCATAGACGAAAGGGCGTTCTATAATTGCTACAGCTTGACAAATGTAACAATCGGAAACGGTGTCACAAGCATAGGCTATTCTGCGTTCTATAATTGCGACAGCTTGACAAGTATAACGATACCGGATAGTGTCACAAGCATAGGCGGTTCTGCGTTCTCATTTTGCTCAGGCTTGACAAGTATAACAATACCCAATAGTGTCACAAGCATAGGCACTTATGCGTTCGAGCATTGCACAAGCTTGACAAGTGTAACAATCGGAAACGGTGTCACAAGCATAGGCGATTATGTGTTCTATAATTGCGAAAGCTTGACAAGTATAACGATACCCGACAGTGTCACAAGCATAGGCTATTCTGCGTTCGAGTATTGCACAAGCTTGACAAGTGTAACAATAGGAAACGGTGTCACAAGCATAGGCTATTCTGCGTTCTCGAGTTGCACAAGGTTGACAAGTGTAACTATACCGGAGGGTGTCACAAGCATAGGCGAAAGGGCGTTCTATAATTGCACAAGCTTGACGGAAATTAACTTTAATGCAGTAGCTATGAACGATTTAAGTTATAATAACTACGTTTTCTATAATGCAGGAAAGAATGGAGAAGGAATAAAGGTAACAATAGGCAAGAACGTGACAAAAATCCCTGCTTATTTGTTCTGTCCGTATAGCTCTAGTTCATCATATTCACCAAAGATAACAAGCGTGGAATTTGAAGAGGGCAGTGCTTGCACAAGCATAGGCACTTATGCGTTCTATGATTGCGACAGCTTGACAAGCATAACAATCCCCGACAGTGTCACAAGCATAGGCAATGGTGCGTTCTATAATTGCACAGGCTTGACAAGTGTTACAATTGGAAACGGTGTCAAAAGTATAGACAATTCTGCGTTCTATTATTGCACAAGCTTGACAAGTATAACCATACCCAATAGTGTCACAAGCATAGGCTATTCTGCGTTCAATGGTTGTACAAGGCTGACAAGTATAACCATACCCAATAGTGTCACAAGTATAGGCTCTTCTGCGTTCAATGGTTGCAAAAGCTTGACAAGTATAACAATACCTAATAGTGTCACAAGCATAGGTGATTTGGCGTTCTATGAATGCACAAGATTGATAATATACTGCGAAGCAACAAGCAAGCCAAGTGGTTGGGATAGCGATTGGAATTCTTCAAAGCGTCCTGTTGTATGGGACTGTAACAATAACGAAGTAGCTGATGATGGATGTATTTATACTGTAATTGATGGAGTAAGATATGCACTAAAGGATGGAGAAGCAACTGTTGTGATACAGCCGAGTAATATTACAACTGCCTATATTCCTGCAAGCATAATATACAAGGAACAAGTGTACGTTGTTACAAGCATAGGCGGTTCTGCGTTCTCGGGTTGCTACAGCTTGACAAATGTAACAATACCCGAGGGTGTCACAAGCATAGGCTCTTCTGCGTTCCGTGATTGCACAAGCTTGACAAGCATAATAATCCCGGACAGTGTCACAAGCATAGGCACTTATGCGTTCTATGATTGCGACAGCTTGACAAGCATAACAATCCCCGACAGTGTCACAAGCATAGGCGAAAGGGCGTTCTATAATTGCACAAGCCTGACAAGTATAACAATACCTGATAGTGTCACAAGTATAGGCGAAAGGGCGTTCTATAATTGCACAAGCCTGACAAGTATAACAATACCTGATAGTGTCACAAGTATAGGCGAAAGGGCGTTCTCGGATTGCTACAGCTTGACAAATGTAACAATACCCGAGGGTGTCACAAGCATAGGCTCTTCTGCGTTCCGTGATTGCACAAGCTTGACAAGC
>JAZSGX010000113.1:0-4392 GCA_045532975.1 Eubacteriales bacterium
CTGTGTTCTTATAGTCAATTCTTACGTGAGTCGCGGTAATTTCACCAAATTCATCAGTGTGCTGTGCTTTGTTGGTTTGTTCGATTGAATAGTTGGAAACATTAAAATCAAAGCTCTTTCCTGTAAATTCAATCTTGTCCTCAATATTGAGCATTCTTGCTTTCATATGGTTACCGTGCTCCTGTGGGCGAACGTAGTTAACGTATTCCATATCAGAGGAGCTTTCAAACATACCAAGGCGCGCATGGTGGCACATATCACAGTAGTTTTCATCAGGACCCATACCGTAATAAACGAAAGACTTATTTTCCTTCTTGAGCGCAAATTCAAAGCCAAAGCGTGGGAGCCACACAGCATTCTTTCTAACATCGCCTGTTAGCGCATAGGAAATTGTTCCGTTTGCATAAACCGTAGCTTTAAGCTTAAATCTAAAGTAAGGCGCAATGGAAATACCGCCCAAGCTACCCTCTGCTGTTATTGCGTTTTTGTTTACGCTAACCTTGTAAATTTTGGTTGATGTGTAATCAATATTTTCACCCTTCCAGGTTGTTTGCTTAGCCCAATACTCCGCCATTCTCTTGTCATTGTCTGTCAAGGCGCGGAAGGTGGACATCTTAATTCCCTCTTCAAGAAGTTCCTCACCGTTCACTATCAAGCTATCAAAGTTACCGATTTGCTTGTTGTAGCGATACAAGAAATTCGTGCCAGAAGCATATACAAAGTTTGTATCATTTACAAGCATTGCGGGAGTCAAATCCTTCTTCTCTGCTACAACCTTGCAATCAATCTCCTGGGAAAGCAAGCCCAAGGATTTGCCCTGTGGGTCAAACAACTCAACGTCAATGCACGCGCCAAGCTTACACTCTTTTGGAATGTTGTCAAGCTTTATAAATGCGGATTTTTTCGGAGCTAATTTAACCTTAAATTCCTTTTCCTCGACTGTATTCTCGTCAACTCTTACAGAATACTTGAAGGTGTAATTTTCAAGGTTGGTAAAGTCGTAATGATTAGTAACCTTAATTCTGCCTGCCTTATATTCAAAACGGAAGGGTGCGTATGCCGCCTTTGTTTCGTAGGAGCCCGCCTTGAAGCTTCTGTCAGCAAAAACAAGACCGTCACAGCAGAAGTTACCGTCGTGTGTTAATTCACCCGGGAAGTCTCCACCGTATTTCTGTACGCCGTCAACGAGAACAACGTGGTCTGCCCATTCCCAAATACAGCCGCCTACATAGTTGTCATACTTGTACATCAAATCAACGTATTGCCATACGTCTCCGGGGCCGTTACCCATTGCGTGCGAAAATTCGCAGAAATATATCGGCTTTTTGCGGTCGTTTTCTGTCAGCTCCTTAATAGTACGCTCAATGCTTGGGTACATACAGGAGTAAACGTCGGTTTTGTCAATGCCCTCTTGACGCCAGCAAGCAGACTCGAAGTGAACAAGACGCTCACCATCATGCTCACGAATATAGTTTATCATTGGGTCATTACAAAGGCGATGGTAGCCTGCCTCGTTACCGAGTGACCACATAATGATAGAGGCGTGGTTTTTATCTCTTTCGTAGGTACGAGCCATTCTCTCCTCGTGCTCTTTAATCCAATCGGGATGTGAGCAAGGCCATTCGTTTTCAGTTACGTCATAATTATAATCAGCGTTAGGGTAACGGCGAATAAATCCGTGCGCCTCGTTGTCACACTCAAGCACAACATAGAAGCCCATTTCATCGCACATATCAACGAACTTCGGGTGCGGTGGATAGTGGGACGTTCTTACGCAGTTGATATTAAGCTCCTGCATAAGCTCAAGGTCACGACGCATATCCTCGTCTGACATACAGTATCCCTTGCCAATCATTGTGTCGTGGTGGTTAATACCCTTTAGCTTGATTGGCTTGCCGTTAATAAGGATTTCATACTTGTCGGACACCTTAATAGAACGGATACCAACCCTTTGCTCAATAACCTCGTCACCGCGTGTCAAAACAACAGTGTAAAGGTATGGGTCCTCAGCAGTCCAAAGATGGGGCTTTTTAACATAAAACGTACACTGGGTGCCGTTTTTCTCGCCTATAAGCTCGCCGTTGTCATAGAGCTTAACATTTGCGCGTCTGTCTGCCTTAACAACAATTTTCTTGTTATCAACCGTTCTTATATCAATATCTTTAATGTGGTTTTTCTCACGGGAAAGCATATAGATATCACGGAAAATACCGTTAAAGCGGAACATATCCTGGTCCTCAACATAAGTGCTGCAGCTCCACTTGTAAACATAAACACGAATTGTGTTTGCGCCCTCGTTAACAAACTTAGAAATTTTAAACTCTGCTTGGAGATGGCTGCCCTGGGTAAAGCCAACATACTTACCGTTTATGTAAAGAACAGCACAGGAGCAAACGCCCTCAAATACGATATAAGTTTCCTTGTTTGTGTCGTTAACAACAAATTCTCTTTCGTAAACGCCCATAGGGTTCACATTTGGAACATACGGCATATCACAAGGAAATGGGAAATTGATGTTTGTGTAGTTCGGGTCCTCGTAGCCTCTTAGCTGCCAGCAGGAGGGAACGTCAATAGTATCCCACTTCTCAGGCTCGGTAGCCAAGTCGCTGTTTTCAAAGTAAGCAAACTTCCACTCGCCGTTTAAAGACTGATACTCGGCACTGCCTGTAGGAATATAGTAGGCTCTTTGCTTTTCTCTGTTTTCGGATGTTTTTAATGGGTTTTCGTAAAATCTCATATTTTCAACCTCGCAAAAAATTACTAATATGATTTTATCATATTTGTAAAATTAAGTCAACAAATATGTTTACTTTTTGGCAAAAATATGGTAAAATATTTCTATAAATCACCTTTAGGAGTTTTTATGAGCAAAACTGTTTTTATTACAGGCGGAAGCCGAGGCATTGGAGAGTGTGCGGTAAGAGAATTTTCTCGCCTTGGTTACAATGTTGCCTTTACCTATTTTCAATCAGAGGAAAAAGCCAAGGGAATTGAAAAAAGCACGGGGGCGTGTGGGATTTTCTGTGACGTTTCCAAAAGTGATAGCGTAAATAATGCTATCAAAATTGCCACTGAAAGGTATGGAAAAATTGACATTTTAATAAACAATGCAGGCATTAGCGAGTTTGCCCTGTTTACCGATATAACAGACGAAATGTGGCACAGAACGATTGACACAAATCTTTCAAGCGCGTTCTACACATCAAGAGCTGTGCTTCCGCAAATGATTTCTCGCAAGGACGGTGTTATAATTAACGTGTCCTCAATGTGGGGGCAGGTTGGCGCATCCTGTGAGGTGCATTACTCTGCCTCAAAAGCAGGTATGATAGGACTTACAAAGGCCCTTGCTAAGGAGGTTGGCCCCTCAGGCATCCGCGTTAACTGTGTTTGCCCCGGCACTATCGACACAGAAATGAATTCTCACCTATCAAGCGAGGACAAAGAAGCTTTAATTAACGACACTCCCCTCGGGAAAATCGGAAAATGCGAGGATGTTGTCAACACACTTTTGTTCTTAAGCGATGACAAATCCGCATTTATTACAGGGCAAATTTTTGGCGTTAACGGCGGATATATAATTTAATAAAAATTGCCTTCCTTTTGTCGAGGAAGGCAATTTTTATTCTCTTTCTTTTTGTTCGATTATATTAAGTGAAGAACGCATTGTGTCGCCCGCTAAAATTACTTCGTTTTCTGTCGTAGATTTTGCTTTTTCCGTAACAGTAAAATCCACAAATCTGTCACCAACGCTTGTAAGCTCACCCTTGTCCCCACTTTCGTAGTTATCAAATGTGCTTTTGGGAACTCTTAGCTCGACGCTATCAATATCAATTTTGAACGTAATTAAATAGAGGGAATAAAACCCTGAAGGACCAGACAATACCTCTTCTCTCTTTTTTAACACAGTCGCTATTTGCTTAATCTCCTGTTTTTGTCTTGACGAAAAGAAGGCAGGCAAAACGTACACCTTTAAAAGTGCAATAAACGCAACCAAGAAAAGCACCGATGGGATACCTATAGTAAATAAGCACCTCAATATTTGAAGAACTGTTTCATTCATTGTCTCATCACCTCTTTCATTTAATTATAGCAGATTTAATATTTTTTGTCAACAAAAAACCCGCCCAAGCCGTTTGGCTTGGGCGGGTTAAGTTAACTTAACGCCGTATATTAAAGACCGCGCTTAACGTACTTTGTGTGGAGAATCTCGTGAGCCTTGTGGCTTGCGGGTTCACCAAAGAATTCGTCGTAAAGCTTCTTAACTGCGGAGTTTTCGTGGGACTTTCTTACATCAAGGTTCTTGTCTGCTGTGTAGAGAACGCTTGCTCTAAGAGTCTTAAGATCAACATTGTTACGAACAACAGCAGGCTGTGTTGGCTGACCGCCACCGTT
>JAZSGX010000038.1:0-7641 GCA_045532975.1 Eubacteriales bacterium
CCTTCAAGCCCTTCCAACAAAAATTCAACACGAAATGCAATTATTTTTGGAATAATCGGCGCTGTGGCTATTTGTGCTATTCTACTTGTTATATTTATATTTGACGATAAAATTAAAACTCCTGATGACGTTGAAAAGCAACTTGGGCTTAGCGTTCTCGGTGCTATTCCTGAAATTGACGAAGCGTGAGGTCTGAATAATGAAAACTACTACTTTAAATGAAACCAAAAAATTTAATTATTCCGTGCGCGAAGCTTTCAAAACGCTTCGTACAAACTTCCTTTTCTGTGGCGACAGTATTAAAACTGTTCTTATAACAAGCTGTGTTAAGAATGAAGGTAAAAGTACCATTTCTTTGGAGCTTTCAAAGTCTCTCGCTCTTTCCGAAAAGAAGGTTTTGCTTATAGACTCCGACCTGCGTAAATCTGTTTTTGCCACAAGATATACTATCAACTCAGAGGCCGTTGTCGGTCTTAGCGAATATCTTTCCGGTCAAGCTAAGCTAGATGATATTCTTTATGGAACCCAAAACGAAAATCTCCATATGATTTTTGCAGGTGCTGTTCCACCAAACCCTGTTGAGCTTTTAAGTTCTTCCAAATTCCAGGCACTCCTTGAGCAGATGCGTGAGGTTTATGACTATATCGTAATAGACGCTGCTCCTCTTGGTGCAGTTATCGATGCTTCTGCAATTTCTGCTTTTGTTGACGGCGCTATGTTGGTTATTACCGCAAATGAAATCAGCTATCGCTTTGCTCAAGATGTTAAAGCACAGCTTGAAAAGGGCAACTGTAAGGTTCTTGGTGCAATCCTCAATCGTATTCCTTTACGTTCCGGCTCATACTACAACAACTACTATAAGAAATATTATGGTAGATACAAAAAGTATGGTTACGGCAAGTACGGAAAATATGCTAAATACGGACATTACTACGGATACGGTCAATACGGTGGCTACGGTGAAGAAAGCTCCTCGACTAAGGACGACTCAAACAATTAATACAAATTCAAAGGAATTCGGACATCCTTGTTCCGAATTCCTTCTTTTTAGGAGAATACTATGGAACAGTTAAAAGCAAAAACAACAGCTTTCTTAAATAGCTATTACTATCCAATTTTAATATTTTTGGTAACGCTTATTTCTCACTCCTTTTCCATCGAATTATTTGGCGCCGTCATAATTATCGCTTCCGTTTGTATAGGGTTGCTTGTCTGTGAGGACTTAAAATTTTTCATCTCTCCCCTTATTCTTTTTATTTTTACCTTTTCTCAAAAAAGCGTCAAAAGCGGTGTGTTTTTCACTACTCCATATATCGTCGCCATGATAGTTCTTGGAGCAATCATTGTTTCTTTGTTTATTGTGCGATACGTCATTCGCAGAAAATCAATAGATTTTCACAATTGTATAAAATCTAAGCTTTTTATTGGCATTGCTTGTCTTTGCGCTTCTTTGCTTTTAAACGGGCTTTTCAATTTTGATGAATATCACTCCGGCAATATTATTTTCGCTCTTGCCTTGATTGTGTGTATAGGATTAATTTTCTTTTTATTTTCAATAGATTTAAAGCCAAATAAAGAACTGAAAAATTACTTATTTTTTGTTCTGTTTTTAACTTCTCTTTTGATAACGCTTGAGTTTTTCTTTTCATTTATTCACCAATTCGAGTTTGAAAACGGTGAGCTTGTCAAGGAAAGCATTTTGCTTGGCTGGGGTCTTTGGAACAATATTGGCGGAATGCTTGCGTTCCTTTTACCTGTTCACTTCTATTACGCTTCAACGGTCAAAAAGTATGGATGGGTATTCTATCTCACAGGTCTTTTAACCTTTGTAACCATTGCACTTTCTCTCAGTCGCGCCTCCCTTTTGGTTTCCGCCTTCGTTATTGTGGGTTGCGCTCTTGTTTCTTGCTTTGCAGGAGAAAACAAAAAAATCAATCGCTTAATTACCATCGCTATTGCTATAGTCGGTATTGTAGGAATTATCGTTTTGTGGGACAAATTGGCAGCTATTTTCGGAGATTATATCAACCGAGGCTTTGATGACAATGGACGCTTTGAAATGTACAAGCACGGGCTTGTTAATTTCACCGAAAACCCTATTTTCGGCGGTGGATTTTACTCTGCTTGGGCTTACGAATATCAATTTGTTTCCTTCATCCCTTACCGCTATTGCAACACCATAATTCAAATGATGGGTACCTGCGGCATTGTAGGATTGCTTGCTTACTTATGGCACAGATATGAAACCGTTAAGCTATTTTGGAGAAAAAGAAGTCTTTACACAGTCTATTGCGCTCTCTGTATGGCAGGTTTCTTGGGCACGAGTATGCTTGATAATCACTTCTTCAATCTCTATCCAAGCTTCATTTATATCATTATGCTACTTGTTGTTGAAAATTCAGAAGAAGATTTTATTCCTTCAGTTAAATAAACAAAGAGCTGTTGCAAACGCAACAGCTCTTTGTTTGTTAATTGTTTTCTAATACCTGTTCACTATCGCCTACGGTTACTGTACATTCACCATCAATTAGCTTGTTAACATACAAAATACTTAGCTTTTCAGTGTAATCCTTAGGAAGAATTATGCTCTCCTTTGTGTCACCAAAGGAAATACTAACCTTTTGTCCATTTGTACACATTTCTTTATTTTCAATAACGCCAGACACATATATAACATCAGACACAACTGAAACCGGCTTGGTTGTTGTTGAAAAACATAACACCGTACCATCCATTACAATAAACTGTGTATAGCTCTTAGACTCCACCTTGTCGAACAAAATATGTCTTCCTGAGGAAACTGTTACTCTATCTGCCTTGAGCGCATCTGTTACAGCAAAAATCTTTGTTGTGCCCTCGCTCAAGCTGATAAATCCCAAATCTTTACTCCCTCTATTGGTAGTATTTACCGCTTTAAAGCCTTTATCGGCAGAAATTACTGTAACGTAAGTAGCAACACCCTCAATTGTAATGCTACAAGTCACGTCCTTATGGTCACTTGATGCCTCGATAGCATCCTTTGTTGTAGCTAAAGCCACAACGCAATTATTTATAGAAACATTTACAGCGTTCAAGCAATCCTCATAGCTGTCAATACCTACAACGGTACCCTTAATTTCAATGGTCCTTGCTTCTATACCCTTACATTCCAAAGGATTGTATTTTGTTCCGTTATACTTTTCACCCTCGGCAATAAGTATATATTCACCATTTTCCTTTTTATAGGTACCTGCGACGTCCTCTACATAATGTAGCACTGTGTTTATATACAACACACCCTTAGTTGAAACAGAAACCTTTTCCGCCTGAATGCCATTACCGTAAGTAGCTATTTTTACGCAAGCTGTACCCTCTATCGAAACAGTATAGCCTTCGGAGTCGGTACCTGTAATCTTGCTTGGATCATTTTTATCAAAAATATAAACTGTCTTGGGAACTCTTATTGCATCATTTTCGGTGCTAAAAATTACAGTACCACCGGAAATCGTTACATTTTGCGTAGCATCAATTCCTCTTGATTTTGCTTCAAGTACAACGTATCCGTCAGTAATGCTCACAGGACCATAAGAATTTAAGCCGTCTGTATTGCATCTAATTTGAATGCTACCCTTATTTATGGTGATTTGACCAAGCTCTTCCTTACCGGGCTCGTCGTCACCTGACTTAATACCGCTTCTTGCAGAGTTTATAATGAGCATACCACCGTTAACAGTAACGCCCTGCTTTCCATAAACACCGTGTTTCTTAGATGTAATTACATAAGTACCGCCATTGATAGTCATTTCCTTAGTATTGGAAATGCCGTTTTCACCATTAGCTTTAATAGTAAGTCTTCCTTTGCCGTCAAGAGTTAGGTTGCAAGACTTAACCTTAATAACACCATTTTCGCCCTCAAGACCCGAATCCTCAAGTCTGTTAACAGAGCCCTCCGCCAATACAATTTGAACAGATTTGCACTTTTCCGCAAAAATCGGCACTGCAGAGCTTGATGAGGACAAATCAACCCCATCAAGAAGAAGAATTACATTTTGATCATTGGCGTTAATGTAAATTTGACCGTCCAGGCACTTGCCGTAAACTCTAAATATGCCGCCTTGGAGAATTTGCACACGCTCGCCTGCCTTTAGGGTTGAAAGGTCAAATTCCGCAGTGTAGCTTGTATATGAAGAAATAATACCCTCGTTACCGTAGGTATTATCTGCGTCAAACGGCTTCATTGCATCACCAAGAGCGTCTATAACACTGTTCTCAACAGACTCAGCAGGCTCTGTATCCTCTATTTCGCCTTGATTGTCATCAGAGGAATCCGTAGTACCGCTTGACTGTGTAGTATTATTGGAGCTATCAGTTGTTTCTCCCGAATTATCATCAGAATTGCCTGTATTTTCAGAATTGTCCGAGCTGTCGGCGCTACCAACAGTACCGCCGGGACCTATTTGCTCACCCGATTCCGGTGGAGTATCGGGCATGCTACCGTCACTTTCATTATCACCGTTGGAGTCAGACGGTGCGGCACTTTCACTACTGTTACTTGAAGAGCTACTTGAGCCCGTTTCCGTTTCAGTACAAGAAACAAAAACAAAAACGAACATCAATGCTAAAATTAGCACAAAAATCTTTTTCATTTACTTTCTCCTTTTTAAGCAACTGCTTTATACACATATTTTATCATATTTGTTTAATATAGTCAACCATTATTTCGTCAATTATATTTGCCAAAAGAATATTTTAGTTAAATAACACGAATGTTAATAGAAAAACTCATTTATAAGTCTTTTATCAATCGCACTTCGCAAGCAAAATGCTCAGTTTGAACAATTGGCTCATAGGTGCGTTCAAAACCGTACTTTTTGTAAAAACTTTGAGCACGTGTCATATTTTCCATAGTTTCAAGGTAACAACGCTTGTAATATTTACGGGCATAATCAAGCGCTTTCTCCATAAGCTTATGAGCAAGGCCTGTGCCACGTATTTGTGGCAAGCAATACATTTTTTGCAACTCACATACGCCGTCCGTCCCGTGCAAGCTGCCGATACCCACGCCGCCTAAAATCTCACCGTTTTCATTCTCAACAACCCAATATTTGTTTCCCTCAACGTTGTATATTTCCGAAAATCTGCACAAATCAGGATCCGCCCAAGCTGTTCCCTCGTGATTTGCACCAAACTCAATTAAGCAAGCTCTTATTACGCTTTCAACTGCTTTGTCATCTCTTTTTTCAATTTCTCTAATCACATAACCCATCATTTTGTTTCCCAAAGCGGTATGTCCTTTAGCTTACCATTCCAATGATTATTCATATAAAACTCCTTTGTCATTTATTTTCAAAGCATACAACACATTCGACGTGCGAGGTCCTGGGAAAAAGATTAAAAATCGACACAGGGGCGCACATTTTGTACTTTTCCGAAAGTGTTATTATATCGCGCACTAAGGTGTCAGTATTGCAAGAAACATAGACTATTTTTTGGGGATTTAACCTTTTTAGTGTATCAAGCATTAACGTCGAGCAGCCCTTACGGGGTGGGTCAACTATACAGACGTCCACTTTCTTATCAAATTTACCCGCATCCATTGCCTTAAATGATATATTTTTAACGCCATTTGCTTTTGCATTATATCTTGCATCCTCAATAGCCTTTGCAACAATTTCCACGCCATAAATGGTAGCACCTGTTTTGTGAGCGGAAATTATCCCTATTGTACCTGTACCGCAAAAAAGGTCAGCGCATACAGAATCACTGTTCAAGCTTGCCAATTCTATTGCTTTTTCGTACAGCATTTCTGCACAATCATGGTTCACTTGGTAAAAGGATTCCGGTGAAATTCTAAAATTCAAGCCACACAAATTATCATTTATATATCCATCACCGTAAACAACCTTAAATTTTGCGTTTTCAAGAGCAAAATCCTTATCTTTATATATGGAACGCAAAACAGTTTTCACACTTGGAAATTCAGCGACAAGCTTTGACACATAAGAAAGCATTTCAACAGGCTTATAAAAAATAGGACAAACCATAATTTCAGACTCGCTATGTGAAGATTTACGCATATAGAGCGCACGCAAGCCTGTGCCCCTTAGCTCCTTTGCGGTAAAGGCGGCAATTTTGTCAAAAACATCCTCGTTTAACTCGCAAAAACAGTGCGGTATGATTTTATTGGTTGATTTAGCCATATAGCCAAAACCGTCACCATCGAAATACAGAACAACCTTATTTCTGTAATTTTGCGACACAGGGCAGACTATTTCTTCAAACTCCGCCTCTATTCCCTGTTTTTTAAATGATGCTTTTACATAATTATTTTTTACTTTATTTTCAAATTCATATGTTGTGTGGGAAAAGGTGCAGCCTCCACATTTGTCAAACACATTACATGCAGGAGCTATTCTGCTTTCCGATTTTTCGTGTATTTTCAAGCAATCTGCATAAGCATATCGAGGATAAACCTTTGTAATCACCGCATCACATTTTTCGCCTGTGATAGCGCCGTCAACAAATACCACCATATTGTCAATATGGCATACTCCCTTGGCGTAAATATTAGTGTCCTCTATTACCACCGAGTAGGTTTCACCAACATTTATCATAAAATCCCTCCTATCACTTGAAATCATATTTTAATTATAGTATAATTTAATAAAAATTGCAAGATTTATCGGAGTTTATATGAATATATTTGAAAGGCTTATTTGTCCTGTGTGCTCTGCTCCCTTGACAAAAAAGGATAACTCTTTAAAATGTGAAAACCGCCATAGCTTTGATTTTGCTTCAAGCGGTTACGTAAACCTATTAAAGCCCGGCAAGAAGAATAACGCAAGGGCAGGAGACAGCCGTGAAATGATAAAAGCGCGCACAGATTTTTTCAGGTGCGGTGCTTACGAAAAAATCGCTAAGGAAATATGCAGTCTTGTTGACCTTTTTCCATCCCATAGCATTGTAGATGCGGGATGTGGTGAAGGTTATTATACACAGTATATAGCAGCCGACCCGTCTCGCCTTGTTTACGGTGTTGATATGTCAAAGTTTGGTTGTGAGCACGGTGCAAGGGTTGCCAAGAAAAAAGGACTTGAAAATTTATTTTATTGTGTTGGAAGCATTTTTGAGCTGCCATTTGCAAGCGAAAGCGTAGGTTTAATTGTAAATATGTTTGCTCCTGTTGCTGACCGTGAATTCTTCCGTGTTCTTAAAAAAGGGGGACATTTTATTGTAGCCTCTGCAGGAATTGACCATTTGGACGGTCTTAAATCTGTTTTGTACAATGACGTTTATAAAAACGAGGAAAAATTTCTTGAATTTGAAGGCTTTGAATTAGTAAAGCAAACGAATTTAAAATATACCGCACATATTGAGGGAATGCAAACTATTTATAACCTGTTCACTATGACGCCTTATTTTCATCGCACAAGCTTAGAGGACAAGAAAAAGCTTGAACACGTGGACGAAATTGACACAACCGTCGAAGTAAACTTTTTGGTTTACGAGAAGAAATAACACAATAAAAATCCACCAGCTTAGCTGGTGGTTTTGCATTTTCGGGCATAGCCCTAATACTACTGGCTACACACAAGTGTGTTTGAAAACGACCTGCCAGTCACGCAAGTTGTTATTTGCTACCCGTAAACGGGTCTCTTGGGT
>JAZSGX010000122.1:0-11129 GCA_045532975.1 Eubacteriales bacterium
TCCCAAATGCAAGGATGTTGTAGTTGCTTTACAAAAGCTTATTCCTACAATGGTGTTTGCACAAGAGGACGAAATGACGTATTTTAGCATATCGTTCCCCGAATTAAAGTTAGCATTTACAGGTATTAGATATGAGGTGGAAAATTTTGAACTATGCGAAAAAGCTCTCGAAGAGTGGGGCGGCAATATTCCTGACGATGAGAATAATATGTCAAGCGGCTATACTAAAAATTGTGAAATTTTAGGAGTCTTTGATAACGAAGGAAATGAAATTAAAATGAAAATTTGCCAAGAAACTGAAACACATTATAGAACAAAACCAACCTATATGAAAAAGGTATATAGGTATATGTGGAATTATTGTACGTTCTTGAATAAGGTAGCTGGAGGCTACATAAGAAGCTCCAAGGAAGCACCTAATCTATATTACGGTTCGTTTAATAACAGTTTGGGTGGGAATGCAAAATCTGCGCTTTATCAAGCCATTACCAAAGATGCAGAAAACATTAGAATAAAACGGGGAAATGGTGTTATAGACTGCGACACATACAAATTTGCGTATGTTGACAGATATGTGACAGATGAAGAGACGATGAGACTTGAATATTCCTTTTTGCTAAATAAATAAAAGCAAGTGCCTTCTCAACAGGAAGGCACTTATTGTATATAAATTGTTGCTAAAGTTTTACTAAAGTAAATAATTATTGACAAAATGCTTGGATTGTGCTAAAATAAAGGTGGAAAGGATGTGATGTAATGTATATGGACTATTCTAAGCTATGGAAGCTGTTAATTGACAAAAATATGACAAAAACAGAGCTTATGGATGAAACAGGCTTAAGCTCAAGAATTATTGCGAAGCTATCAAAAAATGAAACTGTAACTACGGAAACGCTTTCTAAAATTTGTTCCTGTCTTAATTGTGATATAGGTGATATAGCAGAGTGCAAGGAAGAAAAATCCTTGTCGCTTTACAACTATTATGCAAAATACGGAAATTTAACCGAGGATACTGAAAATTATAAAACTGTCCAATTTGAGCATAACGGACAAAAATATAAGGTATATGCAATTAAAAAGCCTGTAAAAAAGAATATGATAATTCACCTAATGGAAGACGGAACCATATATAGAGAAGAGTTGCTTCCATTTGGACATATTATGAGTCCGAGTAGAGTGAAAACCGCAATTTTAAAGCCTGTTCTTTCAAAGAATGAAATAGTAATAGTCTTGTTTTCGGGTAAGCCAAATTTCTTTGGTCTTGACGATGGTATGTTTATCTCTGCCAAAAATACATTAAAGTCACCTTCAAAAATTTACGTAATGACAGAAGCATCATTTAAGTTGTTTAATTAAGAGAGTAATAAGGATTTTAAAGTGACACTTTAATTGAATTTTAGAAATGCTCACTTTCATTTGAAAAGATTTTATTGTATAATTAGTATGTAAAGTTAGACAAAGGAAAGTTATGATTATGAGTATAGGCGAAAAGATAAAGGATTTAAGAAAAAGTAGGAATATGACTCAAGAGGACCTGGCGGAATTTTTAAATGTATCAATATCAGCGGTATCTCAATGGGAAATTGGTAAAACTATGCCTGACATTACATTTATTCCTTTAATTTGCAATGTTTTTGGTGTGTCTTCCGATGAATTGCTTGATATCAATGTTAACAGCAATAAAAGCGAGATTCAAAATATCAGAACCGAAGCAAGCAAATATTACTCACGTGGCTTTGTTTCTGAGGGTAAAGAATTGTTAGAATGCGGGTTGAATAAGTTTCCCAATAGCTATGGGCTGATGCTCGATTATATGCACGTTCTTGAGCTTGAGCGTAGAAAGTCACCACCTGAAGAATACGCACGTAAAATTGATGCGGAAATAATTAGGCTTGGAGAAAAAATAGTTTCAGAATGCAAAGAATTTGACACTCGAGCTTCTGCTATTCAAAACCTCTGTATTGTATATAGTGACATAGGGAAAGAGGACAGAGCTGTCGAATTGGCATATAAAATGCCCAGAAGCATTCTTAGCAGAGAATCTCTTTTGGAGCTTATTTACAAGGGAGATAAGCTAAGAGAACTAAGTATAAACAATTTGTTATATACGAATATTCAAAATATTGCTAATAGAATCAAGTGCAACTATCGTATGGATTCGGGAGATTGGTTATATTCCTCGAAAGAAATGACCTTGCTTAGAAAGAAGCAAATCGACTTTATAAAATTGATTTTTGAAGCGGAAGATTATGGGTTTTACAATGAAACGCTCTGCGACTCATACAAAAAGTTGGCTTTTGATTGTGCTGAAAGCAAGGATATAGAAAAAACTTTATGCTATATCGAAAATGCGGCGAAGCACGCGATTAATTTTGTTGAGTATATAGATTGCGGTGAGTTGAAATATTCTTCTATACTTTTTAAGGGAAAAATAGAAAAATCTTCTGTTCATTTAGACCACAAATTCAATAACGTATATCATTTGTTGGAATATTTTAAAGATGCGCATTTTGATTTTATAAGAAATAATGTAAAATTTATCGAAATAGAAAATCAACTGCAAAATTATGCCGGTGAATGGAAGGTATAAATAGAATTTAACAGGAGGAGTCAAGTGGATCCGCAAACCCAAACAATAGTGAGAGATTGGGGAATATTTTTGTTTCAAATTTTTGTTCTGATCATAAGCATAGCGGTTTTTATTTTGGTTTACAGATATGTAAGAGCCATATTGAAACGAACAATATTCTTTTTCAAATTAAATGTGTTTTGTAAAACACAAAGCATCTCAATTAAAAAAACAGGTTCTCAATTCATATCAATTTTCAAAAATACAAAATCACCTGAACTTGTTATTGAAACAACTGATAAGAGATACATAATTAAATATTTCACCCCCTCTATTGTTAAAAATGTCAATTTGAATTTTATTACATCGAATGACTATTTCTTAACAAGCGTAAAAGGCTTTGTTTTGGTTACAAGAAATGCGGGCGCTCTTATAAGAGCCAGTTTCTTTAAGCCAAAGAACATAGAAGCAACATTTTTAAAGCTCACTCATACGGAAACACACGAAAAGGTTAAGGGACAAAAGTTTTTACATACACCCGACTATGGCAAATATCACAACGACAACAAGGAAACAGAAAACATTTTAATAATAAATCCTATACCGCTTAATATTAAATATGTTCACGTTAACCGCTTTGAACCACTTTTGGGCGGTGACGAATATGGTAACTTTAAGGTTTATTCAACTAATGAATTCTATTTAAACATTGTCCGAAATAATCAAAAAAATTAATATACACTCAAGTAATCGTTATGAAGTCGAATATGCGTCACATCTTCCGTCTTGGGTAAAAGTAAAAACGCGTACTGAATTTCAGTACGCGTTTTTGGTTATTTATTGTTTCTAAAAATTTCAAATGCAAGGATTGTGGAAGCGGATGCGGCAGACAGGGCGGCATCAAACCTACGCCCGTAGTCTATTCGTACAATTTGGTCAGCCTGGCTTAAAATAGCAGAGGAAATACCTCTTTTTTCTCCACCTACAATTAGTAAAATAGGCTTTTTCAGGTCAGCATCATATACGCTGACGGAGTTTTTTATGTCAGCACAAACGATTTTGTAACCCTTTTCTTTAAAATCTGTGATAAAGTTGTCTGCTGCTATGTAGGTGTTAAGCCTTTCACTTGCTCCCGCAGAGGAGCGGCAAACAACACCGGCAGCACTTAGCCAATTGCGCTCGGACAAAATAATGCCATCAGCTCCCGCTGCGTAAATGGAGCGAAGAGCATAGCCGAAATTATACGGGTCCTCAATGCCCTCAATCATAACGTAAAATCCGTTTTCCACAAGGCTTTCTTTGGTTAATTTTGGGTACGTTCTTTCACTGCAAAGTGCAATGATGCCACCGTGAGAGGCGCCAACTGTGTGACAGTCAATCGCTTCGGCAGATGTTCCCACCATATCAAAGCTATAAAGCTCTGCCATTTTCTTTAAATAGCCAAGATCCTTTGCTTTTGATTTTTCCTTTTGTGTGTCATATAGGATTTTTTCAATTTTTCTTGCGTTTTCTTTGCCTTCCTTTAAATTATCAAGCAAGGCGCGGATTGAGGTCATACCCTCAAAAACACAGGAGTCTTGAAATCTTGATTCTTCCTTAATCATTTGTTTGCATTGTCCTTTAAGTATGCGTTGATAAAGCCGTCAATTTCGCCGACCATAACTGCTTGGATGTTTCCGTCCTCGTAGCCTGTACGCGTGTCCTTTGCAAGGGGATAGGGCATAAACACATAGGAGCGGATTTGTGAGCCCCACTCAATGTTCGTCTTGTTGCCCTTAATGTCCTCAATTCTGTCAAGCTTTTCTCTTTGCTTAATCTCCATAAGCTTGGATTTAAGCATTTTCATAGCGGTTTCCTTGTTTTGGAGCTGGCTGCGCTCGGTCTGACAACCAACAACGATGCCAGTTGGAATATGCACAATTCTGATAGCAGAGTCAGTTTTATTTACGTGCTGTCCGCCCGCACCTGAAGAACGGTGAGCGGTAATTTCAAGGTCAGCCTCGTTAATTACAATAGAATTATCGTCCTCAAATTCAGGCATAACCTCAACGGAGGCAAAGGAGGTGTGTCTTCTTCCTGATGAGTCAAAAGGAGAAACACGCACAAGGCGATGTACACCGTTTTCGCTCTTTAAATATCCGTAAGCATTTAAGCCCTCAACTAAGATAGTCGCACTCTTTAAGCCTGCTTCCTCGCCGTCAAGCCAGTCAATAAGCTTAACGTTAAAGCCGTGCTTTTCGCCCCATCTGGTGTAAAGACGGTATAGCATAAGCGCCCAGTCCTGCGCTTCAGTACCACCTGCACCCGGGTGGAAAGAAATAATAGCATTGTTCTTGTCATATTCTCCGGAGAGCAAAACCTCAATTCTTTGCTTTTCTTCCTCTTTAATGATAGCCTCTTGGTCTTTAAGGATATCCTCGGTCATGCTTTCGTCATTTTCTTCGATTGCCATTTCTGTCATCATTATAGTATCTTCAAGCTTTGTGGAAAGTGCCTCGAAATTTTCGATTTTTGCTTTCATTTGCTTGATTTTTTGTAAGGTTTTTGTTGAGTATTCTTGGTTTGACCAAAAGTCAGGGTCGAAGGTTGTTTGCTCAAGTGCTTCAACCTCTACCTTTAATTCCTCTATTCTTAATGCGTTACCAAGCTCCTTTATGTTCTCGCGAAAATTTTGAAGCTCGTATTTAGCGTTTTCAAGTGCAATAATCATATTTTACCTCCGTTTAGGGTATGTACATAATTTATCCAGTATAGTATATCATAAGTATTATCAAAAAACAAATACTTTTTTAATAAAAAATAAAATAATTGAAATTAACGCAATAATATGGTACAATAAATTAAAGCTTGGAGGTGGAGATAATGAAAATATTTCTTGACAGAATAGATATGGATGAAAACGGATTGCCAGTTGCCACCTTTGAGGTTGAAGATAAAATGGTATCCTTTAAAAGCAACCAAATGCCCGTTGGCTTTGCAGAAGCTTTAATTCCCAATGCAATAGTGGAATGCGAAATAGTAAACGGTACTATTGTAAATCCTGTTATTTTGCACGAGGAAACAAAGCAAAAGGAAGAAAAACTGAAAAACAGGCTACATAGTCTTTTTAAGAGGAAAAGTAATGAAAACTAAGGCGGTTAGATTACACGGAAAAAACGATTTAAGGCTTGAAAGCTTTGAGTTACCCGAAATTCGCGAAAATGAAATACTTGCCCGTGTGGTTACGGACTCAATTTGTATGTCCTCATATAAGGCGGCTGTGCAGGGCAAGGAGCACAAAAGAGTACCAAGCAATATTGATACTAACCCTGTAATAATCGGTCACGAGTTTTGCGGAGAGATTATTCAAGTTGGTGCAAAATGGCAAAATGAATATGTAGCCGGAGACAAATTCGTAATTCAGCCGGCACTTTGTTATAATGGCTCTCTTGATGCGCCGGGGTATTCTTATGAGTATATCGGCGGTGCTTCACAGTATGTTATAATACCAAATGAGGTTATGGAAACCGATAATCTGATTAAATATAATTCGGATTGCTTTTTCAAGGGTAGCTTATCGGAGCCTATGAGCTGTATTATAGGTGCATTTAATGCAAGCTATCATACAGAAAAGGGAAAATACGCACATAGTATGGGCGTTAAAAAGGGCGGAAAAATGCTAATTTTGGCAGGCTGTGGTCCTATGGGTATAGGCGCGATTGATTATGCTTTAAACGGTCTTGATGTTCCCCTCGAATTACTTGTAGTTACCGATATTGATGAGGCAAAGCTGAATAGAGCAAGAGAGCTATACAAGGATGAAAGAATAACAATAGTGAATACAGGCGACAGAGAGGAGCTTTTGAAATTAAGCGGAGGCACAGGCTATGATGATGTGTTTGTGTTTGCACCCGTTAGCTCACTGGTTGAGCTTGGCGATAGTCTTTTGTGTGAGGACGGGTGCTTGAATTTCTTTGCAGGACCAACTGACAAAGAGTTTAGTGCTAAGCTTAATTTTTATAATGCTCACTACGCATCTACCCATATTGTTGGTACAAGCGGTGGCAACCGTGACGATATGGTAATGGCTGTGGAGCTTATGGGAAAGGGCAAAATAGACCCAAGCGTGATGATTACTCACATAGGTGGAATTGATGCGGTGGTTGATACAACCTTGAGCTTACCTAGAATTGAAGGGGCTAAAAAGCTTATTTATACTGGAATTTCCTTGCCGCTTACAAAAATTGAGGATTTTGAAGCGCTGTCAAGTGTAGATAACGATAATTCAAGCTTATATGGTGCCCTTGCTAAAATTTGTGGTGAGAACGGAAATATATGGTGTGCTAAAGCAGAGAAATACCTTTTGGAAAATGCCAAGAAAATGGAGAGCTGATTATGAAAGATAATAAGAATAAAAAAATATCCCCGTTGGGTATGTTTGCCATATTGGCTAGCATTGTTGCCATAGCTGCCTCGGTAATTTTGATATTACACAACACATATGGCTTTTTTGCATAAAGTATGAAGCCGAGCATCACGCTCGGCTTTTCTATTGCCTGTTTCTGACAAACATATCATAATAAATTCAACAGTAAGTGGAATTTAGTTCAATTTTTAGTCGCTTCTTTTCACGGGAAAATTCTGTAATAATATAATTGTAAACTTATGAATAATACGGAGGCTTGAATATGAAGAAAACAATGGGAGAAATCATCCGCAAATTGCGTAAAGAAAGAGGATTTACGCAGGAAGAACTTGCTGAACAGCTTGGTGTAACATTTCAAGCGGTTTCAAAGTGGGAAAACGATATAGGAATGCCCGATATTGCGCAGATTGTTCCAATAGCACATATTTTTGGCGTGAGTACGGATGTTTTATTTGGTATTCACAGTATTGATGAGAATGAAGAAGCAATTAAAATATTCAAAGAAGCGCAAGAAATACTGTCGAGCCCCCTTACTGCTGAGAAACTATATAAAAAGTACAGGTTGCTTCAGGAGGGGCTAAAGCTTTACCCAAGCAACGAGCTTCTTCTAATGCAATGCTTGGAAACCGGAATTGCACTTTCGTATCCCGAAAACGAAGAATTATACTATTCTGAACAAGCAGAGCAAATTTATAAAGACTGCATACGATATGCAAATTTGATAATATCGTATTCTAAAAACATTTCGGATGTAATGCGTGCGCATATGGTTATGGTCATACTGCACTCTGCTTATGGAAATTTTGACGAAGCAAAATCACACGCTAACCAATTTCCTTATAGAGCTGATTTCAATGTTCACGTTATGTACGCATACTATGCGCATTGGAAAAAGGATTATGTTACCGAATCTAAAAGCTGTCAATACGGATTTGTACATTATCTTGAGGGTATGCTGAATATAATAACGAAATTAGCAAAAAGCTATGTTTTACAAGAGAAATATAAGGACGCAATCAGCGTTTTGGAGGCCTCCCTTGAATTAATACAGTGCGTTTTTAAGGATAATGATATTATGCCGCCGATTCATCACCGCGAGCACGGAGATTTATATATGCTTCTTGCGGATATTTATCTGAAAATAAATGACACAGACAAAGCCATATTCTATCTTGATAAAATGGTAAATTATGACTTTTATGAGAGTCAAAAAATAGATAACGATACTAATACGAAATCACCTCTTTTAAATTCAATTCCTCACGGATTGTATCAAAAGCGGATTGATAGATATCAAAACTTAGTGACAAAACTTACGGATTCGCGGTTTGAAATCTTGCAGAACAATGAGCAGTATCAAAGGCTTGTGGCTTTAATAACAAAATAAAAGTAGCCTCCGACAAGAATATCTTGTCGGAGGCATTGCTTTAAAGCTTTTCAACGGAAAGAGTTACCTTTTCACCATTGATGTCCCACGCTTTTGCGTTATCGGAGGACTTTCCGTATTCAAATTTATCACCAAGAACAATAGTAGCGATTTCTTTTTCGTTGTTCTTAATGATTTGTGCAATCTTATCGTTATCGTTTACATAGACAGCTATGTGGTCAGTTACATTAAAGTCAGAATCCTTGCGCATTGTTTGAAGCTTGCTTATAACCTCATTGACAAAGCCCTCTTCGATAAGAGCGTCAGTTAGGTTGGTGTCAAGGGCAACGGTTGTATACTTGTCAGAAACAGAGTAGTAGCCCGCCTTTTGCTGAATGTCTATGAGTAAATCCTCCTCAGCCAAGGCAATTTCATTGCCATCAACGTCGAATTTAATAAATCCGGTTTCATCAAGCTCTGCTTTAGCCTTGTTTCCGTCAAGACCCGCAAGAATAGTTCTGATTTGACCTAAGAACTTACCATACTTAGGACCAACGGTTTTAAGCTGCGGCTTGAAGGAGTACGAGGAGAAAGCAGACATATCGTCAACAAACTCAACACTCTTAATATTAAGCTCGTCCTCAATAATATCAATACAGTAGCTTGGAAGCTCCTTTTTTGCTTTAACGTACATTGTAGCAAGAGGCTGGCGATTCTTCATAGCGGAGCCGTTACGAGCGCTACGTCCCATAACAACAATGTTAAGAAGCTCTTCCATATTTTCCTCTAGCTCGGTATCGATAGCACTTTCGTCAACAGTTGGGAAGTCACAGAGGTGAACGCTTATTGGCGCATCCTTGTAGATGTTGCAAACAAGGTTTCTGTAAATGTCCTCAGCCATAAACGGAATCATAGGAGCGCTTGCTTTTGCGGTAGTAACAAGGGCAGTGTAAAGGGTCATATATGCGCTAATCTTATCATCGGTCATATCCTGTGCCCAATATCTTTCACGGCCACGTCTTACGTACCAGTTGGAAAGCTCGTCAACAAAGGAGTCAAGTGCTTTAGCGGCTTCGGGAATTTTGTAGTTAGCCAAGCAATCGTCAACATTCTTTACCATTGTATTCATTCTTGAAAGCAACCACTTATCCATAACAGAAAGCTTGCAATCATCCAAGGAATACTTGCTTGGGTCAAATTTGTCAATGTGAGCATATAGACCTTAGACCGCATAAGTGTTCCAGGGTGTGCCCATAAACTTACGCTGTCCCTCGATAACTGCCTTACCGTGGAAACGGTTAGGAAGCCAAGGAGCAGAGTTAGTATAGAAATACCATCTGATGGCGTCAGCACCGTACGCTTCAAGTGCTTCAAATGGGTCAACTGCGTTACCCTTTGACTTAGACATCTTTTGTCCGTTTTCGTCTTGAACGTGACCGAGAACAATTACGTTCTTATAAGGAGCCTTGTCAAAGATAAGTGTAGAAATAGCAAGGAGAGAGTAGAACCAACCTCTTGTTTGGTCAACTGCCTCGGAAATAAAGTCAGCAGGGAACTGCTTGTCAAACAAATCCTTGTTTTCAAATGGGTAGTGGTGCTGTGCAAATGGCATAGCTCCTGAGTCAAACCAACAGTCAATAACCTCAGGCACGCGCTTCATTTGACCGCCGCATTTTTCGCATTTTATAGTTACATTGTCAACAAAGGGTCTGTGAAGCTCCACATTGTCAGGACAGTTGTCGGACATTGCCTTAAGCTCCTCAATGGAGCCAATAGAGTGCTTATGTCCGCACTCACATTCCCAAATGTTAAGAGGAGTACCCCAATATCTGTTACGGCTAAGACCCCAGTCCTGTACATTTGCAATCCAAGAGCCAAAGCGTCCCTTACCGATTGAATCGGGAATCCAGTTAATTGTATTATTATTCTTAATGAGGTTATCGCGTACAGCACTCATCTTAATAAACCAAGATTCACGTGCGTAGTAGATAAGCGGAGAATCGCATCTCCAGCAGAATGGGTAATCATGCTCAAACTTTGGAGCGTCGAAAAGCTTGCCTTCCTTTGAAAGGTCGGAAAGAATCATTGGGTCAGCCTTCTTACAGAATACACCTGCGTAATCTGTGTCCTCGGTCATTTCACCCTTACCATTAACAAACTGAACGAATGGAAGGTCGTAGTTTCTTCCAATACGGGAGTCATCCTCACCGAATGCCGGAGCAATGTGTACAATACCTGTACCGTCCTCCATCGTAACGTAGCTATCACAGGTTACAAAGTGAGCCTTTTTATTCTGCTTTTTAGCGCTTGCTCCTGCACAAGCAAAAAGTGGCTCGTATTCCTTATATTCAAGGTCCTTGCCCTTATACTCTTCAATGATTTCGTATGCCTTTTCGCCCTCTTCCTTTACAAGTGCGCCGAGCACCTTGTCAAGTAGAGCCTTTGCCATATAATATGTCTTGCCGTCAATGGCATTAACCTTACAATATGATTCCTCTGGATTTACGCAAAGCGCAACATTTGAAGGCAAAGTCCAAGGTGTTGTTGTCCATGCTAAGAAATACGCATCCTCGCCTATAACCTTAAATCTAACAACAGCAGATTTTTCCTTAACGGACTTGTATCCCTGTGCAACCTCATGTGAGGACAATGGAGTACCACAACGTGGACAATAAGGAACGATTTTGAAGCCCTTGTAAAGGAGACCCTTGTCCCAAATCTGCTTTAAAGCCCACCATTCGGACTCGATAAAGTTGTTGCTATAGGTAACGTATGGGTTATCCATATCT
>JAZSGX010000045.1:0-5120 GCA_045532975.1 Eubacteriales bacterium
ACACAGTATTTGCCTGCTTTGTATGACGAAAAAAGCGAATATGCGTTTTATGACTATATGAGTGAGAAAAACCCGACTTTCGAGGATTTGCATAGCTGTGGTTTTTTGCCGTGTATTAGCAGCGTTAGCGAGGGAGGAAGGCAACCGTTTGAACAAAAATTGGTTCGTTATGAGTGGAAATATAAATTTACATTTTACACCGAGAATTTCTTACCTGATGCAAAAAAAGAAACGACAGATTTATTTTTAATTAAGGGAACGAATGAAGCGGAAAGATTTCACCGAATATTTGACGAGAAAGATTATTCACAGGAAAATACCTTGAAAACTTGGTTTATAGAGGCATTTAATTCGATGTGGGAAGAGAAGGCGCTTTTCTTAAATGCAGGCGTAGAATTTGATGACCTAACAGATGAAAACAAAGAGAACCCTGAAACACTAAAGGGCAAGGAATTAAGACTCGCTTTGAAAAGAGAAATCGAAGAGGATGAAGATTAATCTATAAATAAAAATGCGCCACAGCATTTCATGTGGCGCATTTTTAAATTATAAGGTTATGCTATTAATTATTTCATTATCATTTCCGTAAATGACAATGGTTCCGCTGATTTTGGCATTTCCCCAATTATCTGCGTAATTTTCCTTGAAGGCTTTTGCGTCTGCATCGCTTTCAAATTCATAAACATATACCCATATGCTTTCGGGATAACTTGGCTTTACATAGTGAGCAATGTTTAGCACCTCACCTGTTATGTTCAATCCAAACTGTTCAAAGCTATTTTCAATTTGATTTATTTGGTCCTCGGTGTAAAGAGAAGAGCTTTGCCAATAAAGCTCATCAAGCTGAGCAACAACTCCGTCGAATACTTCGCCGGTACATGAAAATAGGCAAAGAGTAAGAACAATTAGAGTGACAGTTAGAAGTAGTTTTTTCATAAATTTCTCCTTCATTTTTTATAATTATATCATAATAAATGTAATAATTCAATATGTCCTGCCGTAAAAAAATGTTAATACAGTTAAAATTGTACATAAAAAAGATACCGACAACGGTGTCGGTATCTTAAAAAATCATTTAATTAAAGAGCGTCTTTTCTTGAAAGGTTAGCACGACCCTTTTCGTCGATGCCTAAGAATTTAACGAGGAATTCGTCACCTTCCTTGCAAACGTCCTCAACCTTTTCGGTTCTTTCCTTTGCAAGCTTGGAGATGTGTACAAGACCCTCTCTGCCAGGAGCATACTCAACGAATGCGCCGATAGGAATAATTCTTGTTACCTTTGCGTTATATACAGCGCCGATTTCTGGCTCGAATACGATGTTTGCAATCATCTGACGTGCTGCCTCAATAGCGTTCTTGTCAACAGCGGAGATAAATACTTGACCCTCGTCGTTGATATCAACCTTAGCGCCTGTATCAGCAACAATCTTTTGGATAACCTTACCGCCTGTACCGATAACCTCACGGATCTTTTCAGGCTTAATCTTCATAGAAACCATCTTAGGAGCATAGTCGGAAACCTCAGCTCTTGGAGCCTCGATAGCCTTCAAAATAACCTCGTCGATAATCTGGTCACGACCTGCGTGTGTCTGCTCAAATGCTCTCTTGATTATTTCAGGAGTCAAGCCGTCAATCTTCAAGTCCATCTGAATAGAGGTGATGCCCTTGTGAGTACCTGCAACCTTAAAGTCCATATCGCCATAGAAGTCCTCAAGACCCTGAATGTCAATCATAGTGTCCCAAGAGCCGTCCTCAGCAGTGATAAGACCGCAGGAAATACCTGCAACAGGAGCCTTAATCGGAACACCTGCGTCCATAAGAGCAAGAGTAGAGCCACAAACAGAAGCCTGTGATGTGGAACCGTTAGAGGAAATAACCTCGGAAACAAGACGGATTGCATATGGGAACTCTTCAACGGAAGGAAGAACAGGAACGAGGGAACGCTCAGCCAAAGCACCGTGACCGATTTCACGTCTGCCTGGGGTTCTTGATGCCTTAGCCTCACCCGTGGAGTAGCCTGGCATGTTGTAGTGGTGCATGTATCTCTTTTCTGTTTCCTCATCAAGACCGTCAAGCATTTGGCTGTCGGAGATAGGACCGAGAGTTGCAAGGGTCATAACCTGTGTCTGTCCACGGGTAAACATACCGCTACCGTGAACTCTCTTAAACATACCAACCTCAGCAGTCAAAGGACGGATATCGTTCATACCACGACCGTCAACACGCTTCTTGTCGTTGAGCAACCATCTTCTAACAATCTTCTTCTGAATCTTATAGATAAGCTCGCCGATAATTGTCTTTATGTCAGGGTATTTTTCCTCAAATGTAGCAACAATATCCTCGGTAATGGGCTGCATCTTAGCATCGCGAACGGTCTTGTCGTCAGTGTCAAGAGCCTCCATTACACGCTCCTCGCAGTAAGCGAAGATTTCGTCAAACATATCGTGGTCAAGCTCGCAGGAAGGATAAGCAAACTTTGGCTTACCAACCTCAGCTACAATACCGTTAATGAACTGAATGAGCTTCTTGATTTCCTCGTGTGCAAGCATAATTGCGTTGTACATATCGTCGTCGCTAACTTCCTTAGCGCCTGCCTCAATCATAACAACCTTCTTTTCAGAGGCTGCAACTGTAAGCTCAAGAATAGAGTTCTTTCTTTCCTCAAGAGTTGGGTTAAGTACAATCTTACCGTCAACCATACCAACGAACAAGCCGCCGATAGGACCGTTCCAAGGAATGTCAGAGATAGATAGAGCAATGGATGCACCAATCATAGCAGTGATTACAGGTGAGCAATCAGGGTCAACTGAAAGAACTGTCAAGGAAAGGTTAACGTCATTTCTCAAATCCTTAGGGAACAAGGGACGGATAGGACGGTCGATAACACGACCTGTAAGAACTGCCTTTTCAGAAGGCTTGCCCTCTCTCTTTAAATAACCGCCTGGGATTCTACCCACAGCGTACATTCTTTCCTCATAGTCAACAGACAATGGAAGGAAGTCGATACCCTCGCGTGGAGCGGCGGATGCTGTTGCACAGCAGAGAAGTACAGTTTCACCGTAGCGAATAAGAACGCTACCGTTTGCAAGACCTGCCATCTTGCCGTTTTCAACTACAAGCTTACGTCCGCAAAGGTCGTATTCATATACCTTATAGTTGTCAAAAACTTTTTCAGAAAACATTTTTGCCATTTTAAATTCCTCCTGTAATAGAAAATTTGATTTATTCCTGCGTGAGAGGACATAGCATTTAACCAAAAACCGAAAAAATTCGATGCTTGGTTAACTGCTATCTCGTCACGCATTTGAACTGTTTTGTGGTTACAAGCCACGCGTGTGCGCGCTTGCGCGAAATAAAAAGTGGCTGTGCAAGGTTTTTGCACAGCCAAGTTTTCACCCTGCGGGTTTATTTCGTTTTGTTGATTTGAGAATTACTTTCTCAAGCCAAGCTTTTCGATGATAGCACGGTATCTCTCAATGTCAACCTTCTGGAGGTAGCCAAGGAGGTTACGTCTGTGACCAACCATCTTCAAAAGACCTCTACGGCTGTGGTGGTCGTTCTTGTTGTTCTTCAAGTGCTCGTTCAAGTTGTTGATACGGCTTGTGAGAAGAGCAATTTGTACCTCAGGAGAGCCTGTGTCACCCTCATGTGTTGCGTAAGCAGCAATGATTTCGTTCTTGTTCATTTTTTTCACCTCATAATTTTTATTAAGCCCAAATACTGTGCAAACGGTCTCGGTGAATGCCCTATTGGGCGGTAATCCGTAAGCTCGGTATTGGCGCTCGTGTGGTATTATAGCACAAAGATTTCTATTTGTAAAGAGTTTTCTTGAATTTTTTTCTAACTCTTTTTATTAGCGCATTATATAACGATAGAAACCCGCTTATAATAAGGAAGACGCCTAATGCTGTTTTTGCATATTTTGGATCGACGTTGTTCAAAAGCAGAGATGAGAAAAAGCTGCCCATAGCACCAAACGTTATACCCGATACGACCTGCCAAGGTCTTATTTTTCTCTTTTTCAAATGTATAAGGAGTGACCCAACGCCTGCGATTATGAATAAAGCAAGATTAGTGCCCTGCGCTAATAATTGAGGGGTATCAAGGTAGAAGGTAAGATACACTATCAAAAGACCTCCGCCACCTACTCCCATACCCATCAAAGTTGATATTAGTAATGGTAACAAGAACGTCATTTTACTTAAAAATTAAACACGCTCCCGCGTAAATCACCAAAACTGCAAAAATCGCATTTAGCCAAGAAATCTTTAGCTTATCTACCAAAAAAGCTCCGGCTATTCCTCCCAAAAGCACAGGCAACCACATATTACCCAGCAGATTAAAGCTTATTTTGTTTCCCCTCCAATAATTAAAAAGAGCAATGGCGGAAATCGGCACAGTAATGCAAAGCGATGTGGCAAAGGTGTCCTTCTTGTCTGCCTTGAATACTCCCGAAATGCCGAAAACAAGCAGTATTCCTCCACCGGTTCCAACGAATCCGTTTATGCCGCCTGCCAAAAAAGCAATAACGCAAAAAAGAGCGGCCTTCACCCATTTTTTGCTTAATAAATCCTTTATCATAGTAACCTCTAAAAAATTTTTTACTTTTGCCAAAAATCTATTGTTTTTTTAAAATATTTCTGTTATTATATAATTATACTCTATTGTTAGTGTGCGCTGTTACTGGTTTATAATCAGTGGCAATTTTTATTATGTTTAATCAGCGCACCGTATTTATTCTATGAAAGGAAGAGCGGAAATGACGAAACGCAAAACAGAGAAGCGCAGCAAAAGAAAAAAGAACAGCGCTTTTAAGAAGACATTAAACAAGCTTATGCCATACATTCTATCAGTCCTTGCCGCAGTCGTTCTTTTCTCCCTGTCAGGCTTGGCGGGTGGATTTGGCGAAGTAATGCGTAAGGGACTTTACGGTACCTTTGCTAATTTTGCAACATACTTTTTCCCAATATTTTTACTTTATCATGCAATTATGTGGTATTACGACATAAAACGCAAAATCTGTGCGCGTCGTGTCGTTTGCTCTATTATTACCCTTAGCTGCTTTTCAACTATGCAGTATCTCATACAGGTTGGGGATTACGAGGCGTTGAATTCATATG
>JAZSGX010000083.1:0-20470 GCA_045532975.1 Eubacteriales bacterium
ATAAGCTTTTGAGCCTGCTCGTGCTTAACATCATCCTCAAGATTTTTGATAAGCATAGCGCGTGCCTCCTCGGCACTGTAACCGGAAATCTTCTCAAGCAGCTTAAGCTGAGACTCGTGTAGCTGCTCAATCTTTTCCTTAATTTCTTCTGCTTCCTTAACCTTTTTAGCCAAAGCCTCTTCCTTTTTCTCCATAGCCTCAGCCTTTTTATCAAGATTATCTTCCTTGTTGGCAAGTCGTTGTTCCTGACGGGTTAATTCGGCACGTCTTTCCTTAACCTCACGCTCAAGCTCTGTTCTTGACTTTTGGATTTCATCCTTTGCATCAAGCAAGTATTCCTTGCGCCTGGTTTCGGCAGCCTTGATAGCGTCCTCAAGTAGCTTCTTTGCCTGCTGCTCTGCTGAACCGATCTGCTTTTCGGCAACAACACGTCTGACAACGTAACCGGCTAAAACGCCAACTACCGCACTAGCAACACCAATAATGAGGGCAATATACCAATCTACCATAGCAAATACCTCCTTAAATTATTTCGGCGAAAAACATTAGAAATCATTAACATAGATATGTAAAAAGCGCGCGGGCTCGCCGACAATCCCACAAGCGCCAAATTTCTACATACTATCATTATATATTATATTTAACTTGTAGTCAAGAGAAATTTAAAATTATTGACAAATTTTATTGACGAGTAGCGCATTTTAATCTATAATAGTAATATGCGAGGTGCTTTATGAAACTGACAGAAATTGATTTTAATTTTGCGGCAAGAATTGCCTCTGCCGCCTTGCTGACCGCCGCGGACAAAAACGGACTTGTAAATACTATGACCGTTTCTTGGGGTGGCTCCGGCATACTTTGGGGTAAAGAGGTGTGCTTTGTTTTCGTCCGTCCGGAGCGATACACCTATGAATTTTGCGAAAATGGAGAAAATATGTCTCTCTCCTTTTTCGGCAAGGATAAAAAGGACGTCTTGTCCTTCTGCGGTACAAAAAGCGGCAGGGACGTGGACAAATTCAACGCCTGCGACTTAAAATACACCGTCCAAAACGGCGCTTGCGTTTTCGACGATGCAGAGATAACCGTGTGCTTAAAAAAGCTGTACGCACAGGATTTAAAGGAAGATTGCTTCGTAACCGACCAGTGCAAAAGCTTTTACCAAAACGGCGGTTACCACAAAATGTACATTTGCGAAATCAAGGAAATATTGCAAGGATGAGCCTTGCGGTGAAATAAATTTGTGCTATGCAACAACTAAATGCCTGGCTTTACGGCTAAGGGCATAAACAGAAAGGAAAAAACAATGAAGGACTGCAAGTGGATAACAAGTAGTGTAGCAACGGGCTCCGATAACCAGCTTTACTACTTCAGAAAAAAATTCGATTTAAAGGTTGTAAGAGAAGCTAAGGTTGATGTCTCCGCGCAAGCAAGATACAAGCTTTTCATAAACGGAGAATGTGTTGGCGTTGGCCCTTGTAAGGGTACTCGCGAAAAAACTTACTTTGACACTATCAACGTAACCGACTATCTAATTGTTGGTGAAAATGAAATTTTCGTTGAGGTTTTGCAGCTTGCTGCCACCGATATGGAGGGGAAAATGTCCCCTATCGAGGGTGTTTTGCGTGTTGGCTATCCTCTTCTCGCCCTTGAGCTTGCTTGCGGTGACGTTACGGTCAAGAGTGACGAAGGCTGGGAATGTGCCCGTGCAGACGGAAACGAGCAGATAAATGCAAGAAGCTGCTATTCCGGTGCTACCCGTGAAAGTGTAAACGCCACAGCTATGAAAAATCTCACCTATGAAGCCGCAAAGGTGCAGTGTGGCGTTTCCAACGGAGAGGCAGACCATTATTGGTGGGGATGCACGAACAAGGCTTTCCTCTTTGAACGCCCCATTCCAATGCTTGATATGCAAGACAAGCTTGACATTATCAGCTTTGACGGTGAATTTTTCGAGAGCAAGTATTTGACCTTTGGCTTTCCGCTTTTCAAAATATGTGGCAAGGGTAAGGTCGACCTCGTTTATTTTGAGTGCTTTGACTCCGACTCAGGCAAAACATACAGGGACAGAACGGACAGAGGCCTTGGCATTTGCCGTGAAATGATTGATACCGTCGAGGTTGACGGGGAGTACCACTTTGAGCCCTTCTGGTTCAGATGCTTCCGCTACATAAAGGTAGAAAAGACGGGGGACGTGTCCGTAGAAATGGTTGGCTTTAAGGAAGTTAACTACCCAATGTTCCCACGTACCGACTATGATTTTGGCACAAAAACCGACAATAAGCTCTGGGACATCAGTGTACGCACCTTGCAAAGATGTATGCACGAAACATATGAAGACTGTCCATACTACGAGCAGCTACAATACGCAATGGACACCTCTGTGCAAATGGTATTCAACTATCAGTTGACAGACGACGATGCACTTGCAAGAAAGGCAATGGACGATTTTGCCGCCGAGCAACACGCAGACGGTCTTATGCCTTCAAGAACTCCGTCCGTTGGTGAGCAGCATATCCCATCCTTCCAATTCTACTTTATATTTATGGTTTATGCCCACTATATCCGTTTTGGTGACGTGGCTCTTGTAAGAAAGCATCTGCGCGCAATGGACGGTGTAATCGAGTGGTTCAGACACCTAATCAACGAGGACGGTGTCGTTGGTCAAAGCAAATATTGGAACTTTATTGACTGGGCAACCCCTTGGGTTTACGACCCTGTGCGTGGTTGTGAGGGTGGTGTTCCCTTGGGAGTTAACGAGGGTGTTATCGGTATTTACAACCCTATGATGGCATACTTCCTGCAATGCGCTGCAAAGCTCAACGAAATTTGCGGCAGATGTGACGTTGCCGAGGAATATTTAGCAGTAGCCGAGCAATTAAAGAAGAATACAGAAAAGTATTTTTACGACAAGGAAAAGGGCTTGTATGCAGATGACGTAAACCACATCTATTATTCTCAGCATATGCAAACCTGGTGCGTTCTTTCGGGCGTTTGCAAGGGAGCTCGTGCAAAAAGAATTATGAAAAACGCTCTCAACCTTGAAGCAAAGGCAACCTACGCCTTCGCATACTTCTATTTCCGCGCGCTTGAAAGAGTTGGTCTTTACGACAAGACAAAGGAAATGATGGATAGCTATCGCGGTCTTTTGAAGCTTAACTGCACAACAGTTCCCGAAACGCCTACGCTTTCAAGAAGCGATTGCCACGCTTGGGGTGCTATTGCAATTTACGAGTTTTCCGCAACCGTTTTAGGTGTGCGTACCGAAAACGTTGGTGAAAGAAGTGTTGCAATCAAGCCATACATAAAGGGCAGAAATTACGCCCACGGTACCGTTTCCACCATTGCGGGCGACATAACCGTTGAGTGGAAAAAATCAAAGGACAAGCTCACCTTGACAGTTGAGTCCAAAAATGATAAGGTTAAAAAGGTTATCACTATGCCAAACGGTGATACCTATGAAACAAAGAAAAAGAAAGCTACCTATAAATGTAGTTTATAAATACAAAAAGAAAGGACTTTTAAATTGTATGAAAATTGCACTGATTGCCCACGATAAAAAGAAAGATGCTATGATAGAATTGGCTATCAAGTATCAAGATACTTTAGCTCAGCATGAGCTTTACGCAACAGGAACAACAGGCACTCTCGTTATGGGTGAAACAGGACTCAAAATCAAGAGAATGAAATCAGGACCCTTAGGCGGTGACCAGCAGATTGGCTCTATGGTTGCCGAGGGCAAGCTTGACCTAATCGTTTTCCTTCGTGACCCGCTAACATCACAGCCCCACGAGCCTGACGTTACCGCGCTTCTCCGTCTTTGCGACGTACAGTCAATTCCTTTGGCTACAAACGTAAAGAGCGCAGAGATTATGCTTGAAGCAGTTCAAAACGGTAAAAAGCTATAACAAATCAAGAGGCTGTCGCTTAACGCAACAGCCTCTTTTAATAAAAAATGACGAAGAAACTATATTTCTCCGTCATTTTATTTTATTTCTTAAGAGTGTTGAATTTATACTTATAGCTGTCTGATGCTCTCTTCTTCTTGAAGAGTGTGAAGTAAAGCGTCAAACCGACACCCAAAACAAGAACAACACCGCCTACGATAATCAAAATTAGCATCCAAGTTGGGAATTCTGCCTCCGCAACAATCAACACGTTGATGCCCTCTGTATAGAAATTCTCACAGCCCTCAACGGTACAGCTAAATTGCTTAATACCTGCAGTAGCTTCGGTAGGCTCTCTTACAACGATTCCCTCATCATAGCTATGGCTTTCTCTTTCCTCGGGATCAAGCATAGGAATTTCTCCGCGCTTAACAGCGGTTGTGCAGTTTTTACATCTGAATTCCTGCTCGCCTGCCGCCATACAGGTAGCAGGTGTTATAACAGTTGGGTTGCCCCAAGCATGGGACTTACCTGTAACAGGAATAATAACGTCAATCTTCTTTTGGCAGTTCCTACACTCTGCAACGCCATATCCCTCGTCACCGCAGGTAGGCTTAATTGTAGCCACCACCCTTGACGTATCCACATCGTGATAGCCAATAGGTGCGGTCCATTGCTCAGGAACGGACGGAGCCATGCTCCAATCAGGAACGCCGCAAAGATCACAAACAACAACATTTACATATCTGTTGTCACAAATATAATACTCCTTATCCTCTATTCTGTTATCGTTCTCGTCATAGAAGCCAAGGAACTTATCAATGCCCGCGCTACCAACGTTCAAAACCTTGTACGACTGATAGTAAGCCATATGTCCCGCCTCATCATAGAAGATATATCCCATCTTCGTTGTGAACGAGTGACTATCGTTAGGAACGTCAGAAACAACCTTCGAATCCTGCTTTTCCTCTTTACAGTTTTTGCAAATCTCAACGGAGTACCCACCCTTAATACAGGTGGAGTCAACCTGTTCTAACTCAAATTTGTGCTCCAATTTTGGAGTTTCGCTGTCAACCTTAACGTAGCTGCAATATTTGCAGGTGTGGGTTGTATAACCGTAAGATGTACAGCTTGGAGGCGTAATTTCTCTTTCGCATTGGTGGTCAAGATATACAACAGGATTGTTTCCAAACTGCTGTCCGTCAGACCAGCAGCTCTTTCCTAAAGATACCATAGCATCATGTACCGACACACCGTCGCTTGTATTACCGATAACTATTATCTCTTGTACAGGAACAATGCCTTTTGCCTCATCAACATCCAAAGAGAAGGCACTGCTTGAAATAGACCTAACGTTTTCTCCAATAGTCAATGAGTTCATACGGAAATTGTGGAACGCATTTGTTTCTATAGAACTAGCATTTATAACAAGCTGATCAAAATGAACATTTGTATGCTCCTGATAGAATGCACAAGCCCCTATCGTTCCTTTAATCTTTTCTAATCCCACAACGGTTTTAAGGTTCGCCATATTTCTGAATGCGTTTTTCTGAATCAATTCAATAGAGGAAGGCAATACAATCTCTGTCAAATAGTCAGTATTGGCGAAAAGACCGTAAACCTCTCCTCCCTTTTCCTCACCGTAAATAGTCTTTACGCCAAGAGGAATTTCAACGGAACGAATGTCCTTTCTTGCGATTTCGTACTCAGTGCCCAAGAAACCGGGAGCAAAGCCCATTAAGTAAGTAGAGTTTGCAGGGTCAAAGTCGAAAAGTCTGTTAGCAGGAGCGCGCAAGGATTGCTCCTTGCCCAAGGTTTCGTCATAATATTTAACTGTAACATAAACCGTTGTTGGGTCGGGATATATTGCCACTTCGCTTTCCACAAAGCCACAACGCTTACAAGCAGTTCGGTTAATGCCCTCCTGTGTCATTTCTTCTGTAACGATAAGAGGCTGAGATACCTCTGTCACAAAGTAGTGTCCGATACCGTTTTCCTTGTATGTGTCTCCGCTATCGTAAAGGCTGTTACAATACTGACACTGATAAGTTAAAACAATACCGGGTCTTGTACAAGCATCAGGCTCTCTGAAATCAGGCATACCGCTAATAATAGGTCCAAAGCAATTACATTTTTTAAATACATAAAACCCGTCCGAGCTATATGTAAACTCATAGTTTTTAGCAGGGAAGCGCTCTGTGAGATTTTCAGAGAACTTACCGCCATGTATAGCCATTTGATATCTATCGCTTAACTTTGCATAGCAATTTAACTGATTTGTGTAAATTGTACCGCCGTAAACAGTCAGGGTAACAAGCTTTTTAGCGCTTGTTTCGCTCAAATCCTCAAAGAAATACTCGCAGTCTGTCTTAACAGTTGCACCATCGTAAATAGAGAACGCGCCCTCTGAAATGCCTCTTGTTATCATAAGTCTCTTACAAGAAACATTTCCGTAAATAGAGGAGGTAAACACACCTGGGAAACGGTCAATATTTGTATTAACGGAAATAAAATCAATAGGAGTTTCCACCGTTGTACCGTTCGAAACGGTAACAAAAAGGTTTCTAATGCTGGAGGTTGGAGAAAGCTTAATAAAGCTGTCCATAGTAAACTCAGGTGTTTCACCCATATACTTGTGAATAACAGTACCGCCACCGATAAAAGCAACGCCCGCACCTCTTGCGGAAATAGCGTCGGTTGGAGTATTCAAGGTTAGCTTGTAGCCGTTTGTGTCAACCACAAAAACATCGTCCTTTAATTCTACTGTGCTGTAAAGACCGACGTTAGCTGTAAGCTTAAGATATGTATATCCGGACTCAATCGCATCAAAAAACTCCTTTTCCGATGCAACCTCAGTACCGAAAACAGGGTAAAGAATTGTGTCCTCAGAAACGCTGGCTCCTTTATCAATAGGATAAATGTTGCCCTTTGCGTCTGCCCAACCGTAGAAAATCACATCCTCGTAGCCTGCAATATCCTTCATTGGGAAAAACTCCGCATTTTCCTCAACGTAAACCTCGCTAACGTATCCATTGTATTTATAAATAACCTTAACAGTAGCAGCAGAGGTCATCCCCGCCAACAAAACCGTTGCCAGGACGGACAATATAGCTATTGCTATCGCAAATCTTAAAATTCTCGCTTTTTTCATACATACCTCTTTAAAGATTATGCCTGACCAAAACCGTAATTTGGTTTAAAATTAGGCAATTATACATAATATATTATACATTAAACAAAATAAATTGTCAACCCTTAACTAATGGGTCATTAAATTTAATCATTGCAAATATTGACTTTATCACCTTATTGTGCTAAAATAATATTGTAAAATTGACCATTGGAGGCTTTCAATGAAAATCAAGCTTGAAAAAACAAATGCATTTTGGGTGTACATCTTAGGCGGAGTTCTTGCTGTATTTTTAGGCATAATGCTTTTGCCTGCTTGGGCGTCAACCGATCTTTTCTTTAACAACTGGGGTAGCTTGTCCGTCAACATTATGATAAGCGGACTTATTCTTGCATATATTTTACTCTATTTAACAAAGAGAATTAAGCGTTATGCAGGCACTCCCGCACAAATCGTTGCTATTGTTGAGCTTGTGCTTATGGCTGTCGTTGCCGTGGTTTGTGCAGTTTCTAATTTTATAGATTATGACGTTAGCTTTGGCGGTCCCTGTCAGATTTTTGGCATTGCTCTTTGGGTAAGAGGAGCTTCAGGCGTATTTACAGGCTACTACTGTGACAGCAATATTGTTAAAGCAGCAGAGGAAGCCAAGAAGGCTAAGAAAAAGGGTGCTGTTGAAGTTAAAACCGAAGAAATCAACACTGAAGAAGAGCCCAAGGGCAGAGTTGAGGACTTTACCGTCTGGCGCTTGGCGTTGGCTGTTGCTTTGATTAGCGCAGGTACATACTTGTTCGTTAAACCCGCCTTTGAAGCTGAGAATTTACAGTGGGTGTTTAGCTGCGCCATCATATTTGTCGGCTTGTTCTTCGCTATTTTCGGTGGCTTCTTAAAACCAAACAAGGTTAAAGTTAACGAAAAATCCCCAATGTCAGCAGATGAAAAAGAAAGCGCTCCCTCAAAGGAGAAGTCTCAAACCAAGGTTAATGATAAAAATAACATAAAGGCTCTTGACGAGGGCAAGGTAAACATCAAGCTTGGCAACGAAAGTGCCAACGCAATGACCAAAACCGCCGCTTACGATGCAGTAAAGAACGAAGAAAAATAAAAATTCAAACAGGCTATCCACTCGATAGCCTGTTTTTGTGTCAAATAACCGTTTTTTTATTCAAAACCAAGTTTTTAATTTAATAACCCCCTTTTTCATTTTCAAAACCCCCGTTTAAAAATGGCGAAGCCCTAAACAAAACAATACTAAACAAAACAAGGGTAACCCGAGTTTTGAGGTTGCCCTTGTTGATTTTTATTGAAAAGAAACTACCTCATTCCAAAGGGCTTAAGCCTCTTTTTTATATCCCCATTCAACAGGGTAATCAGAATTGTTCCACTGGCTCTGCCACCCCTCGGGCTGACTTTCCGCCTCGCAGTATATTGTCAGGCTACTCGCGCAATGCTCGAATGCAAACCGACCTATGCTTGTTACACTATTTGGTATTACTACGCTTGTCAGGCTACCGCAAAAATAGAACGCATTATCGCCTATGCTTGTTACACTATTTGGTATTACTACGCTTGTCAGGCTACTGCAAAAATAGAACACTTCAGAGCCTATGCTTGTTAGTTGGCTGCCTTCTTCAAAAGTTACACCTGTTAATCCTTTGCAATGTTCGAATGCCTCAGAGCCTATGCTTGTGACACCCTCCGGTATCGTTATACTTGTCAAGCTGTTGCAACCATAGAATGCAGAAGGTCCAATAATTCTTGTTTGCTCATTTATGTTGCACTTTGTTATATTTGCATCTTTCACATCAACTAATACTAAGTATGGATTTCCTTCATTTCCAATATACAATCCATTATCATATTCATTATATTGCAAGTTGGTGCAACCACGGAACGCCCGATAACCAATGCTTGTTACGCTGTTTGGTATTTCTATGCTTGTTAGGCTTGTGCAATTATAAAACATCTCAGAGCCTATACTTGTGACACTGTCGGGTATTGTTATACTTGTCAAACTTGTGCAACCATAGAATGATGCATAAGAGCCAATTGACTTTCCTGTTATCGTAACAGCTTTTAGGCTTACGGGAACATATGCTTGGTTGTCGTTGTAGCTTGTTGCCCCAAATATATATCCAATAAATGTGTTTGTTTCATTGCTGCCCCCGACAAAAGGAAGGGATATGCTTTCTAACGATGTACAGCCGAAAAATGCACTTGCGCCAATACTCGTTACACTATTCGGTATCGTCACACTTGTTATTTCCGTACATTTATAGAACGCATACTTATACACGCTATAATTTTCTCCATTATAGCTTTGAGGAAGAACGAGCGCTGATTCATTTCCTTCATAGCCCACAAGCTTTCCTTCATAAAAAACAAAGTCATCATCCGTTGTAAAGGTTTTCTTTTCTCCTGATGATTTAGTATATACATTTAATGCATTTTTGCCAATCTCGCCATTAGAGAAGGAACCTTCGGATATATACAAAGACGATAAGTTGCACACCTCTATAAGCTTAATACATTCATCGAAGGCGCAATTTTCTATACTTTTAACGCTACTTGGTATTGTTATGCTTATAAGTCCTTCACAGAGATAAAATGCATCTTCGCCAATATTAGTTACGCCTTCAGGAATTATTACACTTGTTAGCCCAGCACATCCCATAAAAGCACCGTCATCTATTTGAGTAAGCCCAATTAATTCTATTTTTTTCAGTGAAGTAGGGATATAATAGATTTTTTCTTCCGGGGATTCAGCTAAGTTGCCTCTTTTGTTGTATTTTCTAACCTTTTGCACGGTCTTCGCCGAATTATCAAAAGCCTTTGTACCAAAAAAACTACCTATCGGGTACTTTGTTGTGTAGTCGCCTGAAACATCCGAATATGTTACAACCGGCAATACCATAGATTCGATTTTTCCACATCCGGCAAAGGTATCCTTATAAATTTTCGTTACCGTGCTTGGTATCTCGACCTCAACTATACACTTTGGCACAGCTACTATACTTGTCTTTTTGCTATTAAACAGGATTCCCTTATTACTTGCGTATTTCGTATTTTCCTTTGAAACATCTATGCTTTCAAGGCTTATACAATCATCAAAATACCTTTCATAAATATCTGTTATACTTTTTCCAATAGTAACTCTCTTAAGCTCTGTACAACCTGTAAGCGCCACCATTTTTGTTATTGTATCTGGTATATTTATTTCCTTCACTCTGCACGGAATTGTAATTATTTCTGTCAAATCGTAATTATAAAGGACACCATCTTGACTTTTGTAGGATGTACTTTCTTCATCAACTGAAATGGCCTCCAACGAGGATATTCCTCCAAAGGATGAAGCATAAACAGTAGTCAAGCATTTGGGAAGCTGAACCTTAGTCAAGAGTGTTCCATAAAATGCATTTTCATCTATTTTAGTCGCTTCCTTTAAGTTGATTGACGTAAGATAAGTATTCGTAAAAGCGCCTTTCTCTATAATCTTTACATTTTCAAGATTTATCGCCGTCAAGCCCGTTCCCGAAAACGCTGTTGCTCCAATACTCTCAACCGTGCTACATAAGCTAACCTCTGTAAGTGTAGACAAGCCTTTGAAGGCATTAGATGATATAGCTGTTGCATTTGTTATCGCAACCTTTTGCAATACAAGAGTGGCAATGTTATCATATCCAAAAATATCTATAATGCTTCCATCACCGTCACAGCAACCCAAAAACGGAACAGATAGCTCTGTTAAATTCTTACATCCTTGTAATGCGTTTTTTGTAATTGTAGTTGTATCTCTGTGAATCGTGATAGATGTAGATTTTTTGTCAAGAGGCTTGATATACACACTATAAGGATTCGTCTCTGTTCCTACATAGCAGCCGTTTTCGTATATATTAAAAGTGCTATCACTGTAACCTGAATAATAATCCTTATCTAACGAAGCATTTTTATACTCTTCCAAAAGCACTATCTTAACGTTGGTTGGCTTTGCATAAAATGATTTATAGCTCGGAATATCGTATGCGTAAATATATTTGAGCGCTTCGCCACCGTTAAACGCAGGAGTTCTATTTGTAGTTAAATCATCGAAATATCCACTAATTTGGGCTGTAGAAAGTGCCGGCAATGTTATAGTTTCTATTTTTTTGCAGGCAACGAAGGCATACGCCCCTATTTTTGTTGTCCCTTCGGGAATAACTAAATCTATAATTTCTTCTCCGTCTAAAAGCAAATTGCTTATCCTTGATACTGATTTCTCATGTGAATAAAAGCCTTCGCTCCAGGCCTTTAAGTCAACTATCGAAACCTCGCACACGAAATCTAACGGTACAAAACCGCTTGTACTACATTCGAAATTAACCCTATCTATAGAGGTACAGTTAAACAATGCAGTTTGTGCGCCCACATCGGTATCTGTTATCGTAATTGTTTTAAGCGTTTCGGGAATTTCGCAATAGACTTTTACACCGCTGGTTGGATATTCATAAGTATATTGATATATTCCTTTTGGTTTACTTTCTCCAATTGTACCACGATATGTAGTAGATTTAAAATAATGTCCTAAATAAGACCCCGAATAACACTCGTTGTAGGTATCTTCGTTTACATATCCGCGTCTTTCGCCTAAGAAAGGTAAAACAAGCTCCTCAAGGCTCGAGCATACAGCCATTGAAAAGCGGCTTATGTAAGTAATGCTCTTTGGCAGAACTATTTTTTTGGTCCCCGCATTAAATACACTTTTGCCATCGTTTATTCCAACAGATGTTACAGGCAAGCCTTCGTATTCACTTGGAACGATTACTTCCTTATCAGTACAAGTTCCTTGCGAAACCAAGCTATATTCAGTGCCATCATCATTAAGCTGGAAAATAAGCCCTTCACTGTAATATTCATCACTACAAGTTTTGCATTTACCGTTTTTGTAATCGTGTCCGTTAGATGAAATATTCTCTCTGTAAGTATAATCACAGTTTTCATATACACAAGCAAAATCCTTGTAGCCATCATTTTCGCAGTTGGGAAAAAACTCTTCAATCAATTTTAACTCGTGTTCTATCTTTTCTATTTCCTCTGTTTCATATTCATTGCAAACGGTACATACGCGTTTTTTCATTCCGACTTTTGTACAGGTCGGAGCATCAACCGTTTCCCATTCACCATATGTGTGGCTATGTTGTAATTCACTGGAGTCTGTAATATCTCCACCCGAATTAATTGTGATACTGCTATCGGTATTATCACCGCTTGGGGTATCACTTTCTGCTTTACTCACTTCTGTTTCGCTCTTTGCTTCACTACTTGCTGAGCTTCCGTCTGTTCCGTTTTGAGAGCAGGATGTTGCCACTAAGCATACAGATAAGCAAAGACATAAAAGAACTAATAAAAATGCTTTTCTCTTCATTTCTTTTCTCCTTAAAATAATTTCTATTTAAAACGGGTTGTCCGTTAAAATACGGGTGCTTTTGTCATTCTGAGGCTTGCCGAAGAATCTTTTAGCGGTTTGCACCAATTTGATTTGTTTATATTAAAGAAGATCCTTCGCTTTGCTCAGGATGACAGGCTTGTGGTTTTGCACAAGGGACGCCTCAATTAAGGAGCTATAACCCCTTCCACCGCATACAAGAACCCCAAGCCTACTAAAGAGCGGCTTGAGGACCCCTGTGGTCCCCTTCCCTCAATGATGGGGGCAAACTCCCTCAGTCGGCTTTGCCGACAGCTCCCTCAAAGAAGGAGCCTTAACATACGCAAAAAGCCATATGGCAGGAAAAGTCCTGTCATATGGCTTTGTTTATCTTAAATTTCGGCGTGCAAAAATTACAGAGTTATCCTCTGTAGGTAGGTAAGTCATTGTCCCACGCTTTTGCATGCTTTGTCAACCCCTTTTTTGTAAATTCTTGCACAAATTTATTTTATCATACTAAAATTAGCTTGTCAACTATATATACACTTTTCGCGTTCTAAAAAATCGGAGCCGAAGCTCCGATTTTGTTATTTAAATTCTCCGCACAAAAGGGTTGTGCAATCGCGAGTGACGGTGAGCATACCGCTTGATGCTTGGTATAATTCTTCTCCGTTTTCCGTTTTCACCTTTACCTCTCCTGCTTTCGTAGTGGTAATAAAGGGCACGTGCCCTGCCATAACTGCCAAAGAGCCTTCCGTTCCACGAAGGGAAAGCATTGTTATATCCTTTTCAAGCACGTTGCCCTGAGGGGTGGAAACTATGAGCTTAAAGGTTTTCATTGCATTCCCCTCGCCTTTTCAACCGCCTCATCAATAGTGCCGACAAAAAGGAAGGCGCTCTCGGGCAAATCATCGTGCTTACCCTCCAAAATTTCCTTAAAGCCGCGTATTGTTTCGCTCAATGGCACATATTTACCGGGAATACCCGTGAACTTTTCCGAAACGTCAAAGGGCTGTGACAAAAATCTTTGTATCTTTCTTGCTCTTTGTACCAAAAGCTTATCTTCATCGCTTAGTTCATCCATACCCATAATAGCAATAATATCAAGAAGCTCACGGTATCTTTGAAGCACCCTTTGTACCTCTCTTGCAACCTCATAATGCTCCTTACCCAATATCTCAGCATCAAGTATTCTTGACGTAGATTCAAGCGGGTCAACCGCAGGATAAATACCCTGAGATGCAATATCTCTTGACAAAACCGTAGTCGCATCAAGATGAGCAAAGGTTGTAGCAGGAGCAGGGTCAGTTAGGTCATCCGCAGGCACGTAAACAGCCTGTACAGATGTAATTGAGCCTGTTTTTGTAGATGTAATTCTTTCCTGCAAAGCACCCATTTCCGTTGCTAAGGTTGGCTGATAACCAACGGCAGACGGCATTCTGCCAAGCAAGGCAGACACCTCACTTCCCGCCTGTGTAAAACGGAAAATGTTGTCGATAAACAAAAGCACGTCCTGTCCCTCTCTGTCACGGAAATACTCCGCCATTGTAAGACCCGACAGGGCAACTCTCATTCTTGCCCCCGGTGGCTCATTCATCTGACCGTAAACCAATGCTGTGTTATTTATAACTCCCGACTGCTTCATTTCATTATAAAGGTCGTTACCCTCACGGGTACGCTCTCCAACGCCTGTAAATACGGAAAGACCGCCGTGCTGCTTTGCGATGTTGTTAATAAGCTCCATAATAAGAACCGTTTTACCCACGCCCGCACCGCCAAACAAGCCTATCTTACCGCCCTTTGAATAAGGACAGATAAGGTCAATAACCTTAATACCCGTTTCAAGAATTTCCTTTGATGTGGAAAGCTCGTCAAAGTCTGGCGCTTGACGGTGTATAGTCCATTTTTCCTCACTGTTTACCGCCTCGCCATTATCAACAGTATCTCCAAGCACGTTGAAAATTCTACCAAGAGTTTCTCTGCCAACAGGCACACTTATTGACTTACCTGTATCGGTAACAGGCAAATTTCTCTTTAATCCGTCCGTTGAGGACATAGCGATACAGCGCACAACGTTGTCACCAATGTGCTGCGCAACCTCGATAGTCAAGGTTTTGTCGCCATTTTCAACGGTTAGAGCATTATATATTTTTGGAAGCTTACCTTCCTCAAATTTAACGTCAACAACAGGTCCCATTACCTGGCTGACATAGCCAATATTTGCCATTTTATTCTCCACTTCCGCCGACAATCTCCGTAATTTCTTGGGTGATTGCGCCTTGTCTTGCTCTGTTATATTGAAGCTGTAGGCTGTCTATCATAGCAGCCGCATTTTTGCCTGCCGAATCCATTGCGTTTCTTCTCGCAACCACCTCACAAGCAAAGGCTTCTCTTGTGGCTTCATAAATTATTCCTGCCACGTAAATAGGAATAGCATTTTCAAGTATTGTTTTCTCGTCAGGCTCGAAAATCGCACCGCTGTCTTCGTTGCCCTCGCCCTTTTTTGTAAGAGGGAACAACCAAGTCACCTGTGGCACTTGAGATATCATTGAAAGATACCTTGTGTAAACGATACCTATTTTTTCATATTTTCCGCTTAAATAGTCTTGGCAAAGCTGTGTTGCAAGCTCGTGTGACGCTTCGTAGCTAAAGCGCTCCGAGGAAACGCTATCCCGCCCATATCTGTCACAAGCCTTTTTGCCAATGGGGTATACCTCAACCTCACCCATATCACGGACAAACCTAAACACGTTTGCATTATAGCCACCAGCCAAGCCTCTGTCGCCTGCGATAACAACAACCTTTACCCCATTGCCACCCGAGGGCAAAATATAGGGGCTTTTTCCACATTCCTGTGATAGTGTCAAAAGGTCAACAATGGAGTCAAGAGCCGAGGCGTACTGTTGGCTTTTTATTCTTGCCTCCTGTGCCCGCCTAATCTTAGAGGAAGCAACAAGACCCATGGCATTTGTAAGCTGCGACGTGGATTTTACACTTTTTATTCTATTGCGTAAGCTTTTAATATCTGCTCCCATCCTAACTCCTTTTTCAAATTTATCTCATTTTTGCAAGGATTTGCTTTAATTCCTCAACGTCCTCTTTTTCCCAGCTTCCACTCTCAATTCTCTTTAACCAAGCTTCGTTTTCGTGGTCAAGCATTTCATAAAGACGATACTCATAATCCTTAATCTTGTTTACGTCAACGCTATCAAGATAACCGTTTATAACCGCATAAACGATAGCAACCTGAGCGCCAGCACGTACAGGTGAATTTCTACCCTGCTTCAACACCTCAACGATGCGCTCACCCAAGGCAAGTCTTCTCTTTGTATCAGCGTCAAGGTCACTACCAAACTGGGCAAAGCCCTTTAGCTCTCTGTACTGTGAGTAAAGAAGCTTTAATTCACCAGATACCTTTTTCATCGCCTTTATCTGTGCCGAGCCACCAACACGGGACACGGAAACACCGGGGTTGATGGCAGGCATAATACCTGCGTTAAAAAGCTCCGTTTCCAAGAAAATCTGACCGTCGGTTATAGAAATAACGTTGGTTGGAATATATGCGGAAACGTCACCAGCCTGTGTTTCAATAACAGGCAATGCAGTAATAGAACCGCCACCATATGCCTCATCAACACAAGCTGCTCTTTCAAGAAGTCTTGAATGTAGATAGAATACGTCACCAGGGTAAGCCTCTCTGCCCGGTGGACGTCTTATTAGCAAGGACAAGGCTCTGTATGCCACCGCATGCTTAGACAAATCGTCATAAATGATAAGCACGTCCTTGCCCTGCTCACGGAAATACTCCGCCATAGCGCAGCCGGAATATGGTGCAATATACTGTAATGGCGCACTCTCGGAGGCAGAAGCAGACACGATAATAGTGTACTCCATAGCCCCTGCCTTGGCAAGCTCGTTTGCCAAACTTACAACAGAGGTGCTCTTCTGTCCGATTGCAACGTAAATACAAATAACGTCCTTACCCTTTTGGTTAATAATAGTGTCAATACAAATCTCGGTTTTACCCGTCTGTCTGTCACCGATAATAAGCTCACGCTGACCTCTACCAATAGGTATCATACCATCAATAGCTTTTATACCCGTTTGGAGTGGTACGCAAACGCGTTTTCTTTCAATAATTCCGGGAGCCTCGGCCTCAATTGGCTTAACTCCGCTATTTTCAATAGGTCCCTTGCCGTCGATTGGCTCACCCAAGGCATTTACAATTCTGCCAAGAAAGCTCTCACCCACAGGCACAGAAACAACCTTGCCCGTACGACGTACAACCGTACCCTCTTTTATAGTACTTTTGTCAGACAAAATAGCAACGGAAACAGTCTCCGTTTCAAGGTTTTGCGCCATACCGTAGCTTCCGTCCTCAAACTCAAGAAGCTCGCTTGCCATACAGTTAGCAAGACCGTAAACCTTGGCAATGCCGTCGCCTACGAGAATAACTGTACCGGTTTCCTTCATTTCCACACGGGATTTGAAGTTCTTTATCTGTTCTTTAATTATACTGCTAATTTCCTCAGGCCTTTGATTCACTCTTGATCACTTCCTTTATTTTGTGAATTTTATGCTTAAGGCTTCCGTCAAGGACTGTGTCCTCTGTCCTTATTATAATTCCGCCAATAATATCCTTATCCACGTGGCACAAAAGCTCAACCCTGTGTCCCGTTTTCTTTTCAAGGCTTGCCACAAGCTTAGCTTTTTCACCTTCAGTCAATTCAACCGCACTGGTCACCTCAGCTATGATAACCTTGTTTATTTCATTATAGAGCCTTTCGTAGTCATCAATGCAAAGGGGTAAAAGCTCCTCTCTGCCCTTTTGACAAAGTAGCTTTAAGAAGGAAACCATGTCCTGTTGCACATTGTTTCCAAACACCGCATCAATAACCCCTTCCTTTTCCTCTAAGGTCAGATTTGGGGAGTGCAAAAGAGGTAACAGCTCCTCTTCCTTTTTAATCAAGTCCCCAATTAGGCGAAGGTCGGACAAGTAAGCCTCCCCTTGCCCCTGTTCGGTGGCAAGGAGAAACAATGCCTCCGCATATTCAAGGCTTATCTTATTCTTCATCTGTATCATCTCCTATTTGGGAAATGAAATTATCAATCAATTGATGGTGGTCTTCTTCCTTAATTTCTCTTTCGATAAGCTTTTCACCAAGGGCAAAGGAAACCTCCACGATTTGTGTTTTGATTTCGTCCTCTGCGCGCTTTTTGTGTAGCTCTGCCTCGGCTTTGGCTTGCTTGACAATAGCTTCTGCCTCGTCGCGAGCCTCCTCGGCGATTTTTTCGCGCCGCTTTTCTGCCAAAAGCGTTGCTTCCTCCACAATCTCGTTTGCACGGTCGGATGCACCCTTGAGCTGATTTTCAAGCTCCTCCTTGGTGCTTTGCGCCTCATCCAAGGCTTGGCGTGCCTCTTCCTTTTGCTTTTCCAAAAGCTCTTCTCTTGCCTTTAGCATATTGCAAACAGGCTTGTACAAAAACTTTTTAACTATCAAAAAAAGAATAACAAGGTTACATAAGGAAACCACAATTTGCCATATATTGACCGAAATGATTTCCGATGGTTGCATATTTATCTCCTTATAACAATATCATAGCAGGAGCCAAAGCGTCTGTTAAAACGCCAACCATTATGCTCGGTGCTACGAAAATGAGCAAAATTGCGATAATCAAAGCATAAAGACCGGTTGTTTCTGCAATAGCACAACCCATAATCATTGTGGATGTAACAGCACTCTTAGATTCAGGCTGTCTACCAATAGCCTCACACGCGCTTGCTACCGCGTTACCTTCACCAATACCAGGGCCTATACCCGCAATCATAGCGATACCTGCGCCAAGAGCACAGCAGCCAAGAATAATACCAATTGCAATTTCCATTATAAAATCCTCCGAAAATATTATTTAACTTTTTTTGCTTTTTTTAATTTCTTTTCCATCTTTTTCCGCTTATACTCTGCGTACGCTTCAGGGTCAAATGCGCCTGAGACGTAAAGCATAGTCAGCATAGCGAAGATAAACGCCTGCAACAGACCACTGAAAAGGTCAAAATAAACGGAAAGCACCGCAGGAATACCCACCTGGAATATAGGTATGCCCGCTATAAACTCAGGTGCCCAGGAAAGCACCATTGCGCTCACCCCCTGGAGTGCCGAGCCAACAAGGACAGACACAACCACACCAGATAGCACGTTACCATAGTGACGGAACGCCATTGAAATTGGCGTTGCAAACTCACCGATAATGTTAATAGGAGTCAAGATTGACACAGGCTCCGTAAAGCCATTCATATAGTTGACAGGACCGCACTTGAGCTTGTAAAAGGTTATAATACCAAAGACCAAAATTGACCAGCCCGCAACCACGTTCATATCAGACGTTGGCGGGAACAAGCCAAAGAGAGAAAGTAAGCTTGAACAAGCGGAAAGCGCCATAATCGCCATTACAAAGGGGACAAAAGCACCGTATGCCTCGCCCATATTACCGCTGACAAGACCCTGCGCCTTTTCCACCAAAACCTCAATAATGTGCTGCCTTTTTAGTGTTGGGTCAACGCTCAACCCGTGTGTCATATAAAGACAAATACCGAGAATGGTAATAATAACAAGGGCTGAATTGATTTGGCTCTCACTTATAACAAAAGGCTGTATTATAAAGGGTATTTCAAAGTAAACACCGGGACCCGAAATGCTCACACCCTCGCTTGCAGGGTTAAACAAAACTCTTAACACAATTGCGCAAGCGATAGGCAAAACCATCATTGCAATGTACAAAATATCCAGGGCTAAAAACTTTTTCCCTCTGTTAATTTTCACCGTTTTTTCGGTTTGGGTAGCTACTTCTTCATTCAACTGCATCCTCGCCCCCTTCCGTTTTTTCGATGGTTCCGTTCAAAAATGGCATAGCAGCACCGCCCTCTGTCATTGCCTTAACCTGCTTAACAACCTTCCTTAGCATAATCTGGCGGATTATTAAGGAAAGCCTTGGGAAAAGCAAGGGAATTAGTGTTGCCCATAGATTGAAGCAATCAAGGGTAGCACCAAGGGCGCACACACCACCCATGGCAAGCAAGCGTAGAAGCTGCGAGGTTTTCATTTTACTCGCCGCCTTCTTTGGGTCCCCTGTGGCAAGAGCCTTTTGCACCGTCAAAGCAAGCAAAAGGAAATTAACAATGCCAACCACTCCGCTTAAAAGATTGCCTAAAAGAACGGTATAATCCCATTTGCCGATTATCAAGAAAACCGCCTGCATAACCGCGCTGAATATAACCACCCAAGCGCCAACAAAAGCCACTTCCTTGTAAACGACCTTATCTATTTTATTAATTTTTATCACCTCTTGTAAAACCAATATATACACTTATTTATATAATACAATATTTCAAACTTAAAGTCAATAATCAACAATATAATTATGCACATTATTTACAATTTTAACCACACCCAAACAAAAACCAAAAAGGACAGATACCCACAGCATCCGCCCTTTTCAACTATTCACTTTTGCGTTAGCAAAAATTTCACTTGCCATTTGGCAAATTTCACTCGGCACCGCCGAATTTCACTCTCGCTCTGCGAGAATTTCACTGCAAGAAGCTTAGTCTTCTTGCACTTTGGGGTTCCCCGAGCCGCTCTTTAGTAGGCTTGGGGGTCAACTCCCCATACAACAGGGCAATCAGAATCGTTCCAATAGATACTCCATCCGTCCGGCTTGCTTTCCACCTCACAGTAAATTGTCAGCCTTGTGCAATCCCAAAACGCAGAAGCGCCTATGCTTGTTACACCCTTCGGTATTGTTATACTTGTCAAGCTTGTGCAACCTGAGAACGCAGAATCGCCTATGCTTGTAACACTGTTTCCGATTGTTACACTTGTCAAGCTTGTGCAATAATAGAACACATAATTGCCTATACTTGTGACACTGTCGGGGATTGTTATACTTGTCAAGCTTTTGCAACCATAGAACGCGGATTTGCCTATACTTGTGACACTATTGGGTATGGTTATACTTGTCAAGCTTGTGCAATTATAGAACACATAATTGCCTATACTT
>JAZSGX010000116.1:0-31384 GCA_045532975.1 Eubacteriales bacterium
AATGCTTCCATTGCAGGTGCTTGAAGAGTGCGCAAAGGATATGCTTGATTATAAGGGTAGCGGAATGTCCGTTATGGAGATGAGCCACCGTTCTCCTGTTTACGATGAAATTATTAAGGATGCAGAGGCTAAGCTTCGTCAGCTTATGAACATTCCTGACAACTATAAGGTTCTTTTCTTACAGGGCGGTGCTTCCACACAGTTTGCGGCAGTTCCACTTAACTTGATGAACAAGAACAAGAAGGCTGACTATATCGTTTCAGGTCAGTTCTCAGGCAAGGCACAAAAGGAAGCTACAAAGTACGGTGATGTTAAGATTGCCGCTTCCAGCAAGGATGCTAACTTCTCATTTGTTCCAAAGACAGACAGAAGCTCCTTTAGAGAAGATGCTGACTATGTTCATATCTGCTTTAACAATACAATTTACGGTACAAAGTTCCCATACATTCCCGATACAGGTGATATTCCACTTGTTGCTGATATGTCTTCTTGCATCATTAGTGAGCCTGTTGACGTTTCCAAGTTCGGTATGATTTACGCAGGCGCTCAGAAGAATATGGCTCCTGCAGGACTTACCCTTGTTATCATCCGTGAGGATTTGATGGGTAACGCAAGAGAAGATATTCCTGTAATGCTTGACTACAAGACAATGGCAGATAATGACTCAATGTACAACACTCCACCATGCTACTGTATCTACGTTGCTAAGCTTGTTTATGAGTGGATTCTCGGTCTTGGCGGTCTTGAGGAAATGAAGAAATTGAACGAGAAGAAGGCTAACCTTCTTTACGATTACCTTGACAGTCAGGATTACTACGTTGCTCCTGTTGAAAAGGAAAGCCGTTCTATGATGAACGTTACCTTTGTTACTGGTGACGCTGACCTTGATAAGAAGTTTGCAAAGGAAGCAGAGGCTCAAGGTCTTAAGAATTTGAAGGGCCACCGTTCTGTTGGCGGTATGAGAGCTTCTATCTATAACGCAATGCCATATGAGGGCGTTGAAAAGCTTGTTGAATTTATGAAGGAATTTGCAAAGAACAATCCAAAGGCATAATTTGAGGTATATTATGAAAAATATTAAGTTAATGAATAAAATTGCCGCTGTCGGCACAGATGTTTTCGACAGAAGCATATATAATGTTGGCGACGAGGTAGAAAATGCAGATGCAATAATGGTCCGTTCTGCCGCTTTACACGAAATGGAATTTAATCCTGAGCTTGAAGCTATTGCACGTTGCGGCGCGGGTGTTAACAACATTCCTGTTGAAAAATGCACAGAAAACGGTGTTGTAGTATTTAACACACCTGGTGCAAATGCAAACGGTGTTAAGGAGCTTGCAATTTGCGCTCTTATTATGGCTGCAAGAGACGTTGTTGGCGGTATTAAGTGGGCAGAAACCTTGAAAGGACAGGAAGGTATTGCAAAGCTTGTTGAAAAAGGCAAGGGCGCTTACGTTGGTAACGAGCTTGTTGGTAAGAAGCTTGGCGTTATCGGTCTTGGCGCTATCGGTGGTATGGTTGCAAATGCAGCTAATGCTCTTGGTATGGTTGTTATGGGTTGTGACCCATATATCACTCCACGTGCTGCTTGGAGCTTGGCTCCTTCCATTAAGCAGGCGGCAAGCTATGAGGAAATCTACAAGACATGTGACTATATTTCTATTCACGTTCCTGCAACACCACAAACTAAGAATATGATTTGTGAAAAGACTCTTTCAATGATGAAGGATGGCGTTAAGATTATTAACCTTGCAAGGGCAGACCTTGTTAATGCGGCTGATATGAAGAAGGCCATTGCAGATGGTAAGGTATCAAGATATATTGTTGACTTCCCAACAGAGGAGACCGTTGGTGAGGCAGGAATTGTAAATATTCCACACCTTGGCGCATCTACCTTTGAGAGTGAGGACCACTGTGCAGTTATGGCAGCAAAGCAGCTTGATGAGTACTTAAAGTGCGGTAATATCGTTAACAGCGTTAACTTCCCTAATGTATCTATGCCACAAAATGCTTCTGCAAGAGTATGTGTAATGCATAAAAATATTCCTAATATGATTTCACAGATTACAGCCGCTTTTGCCGCTTCCAATGTTAATATTGAAAATCTTGCAAACGGCTCTAAGGGTGATGTTGCTTATACAATTGTTGAAACTAACGATAAGGCTGATGCAGCTATCGTAAGTGCTGTTTCGGCAATTGATGGCGTATTCAAGGTAAAGTGCTATTAATAGCACCCCAAATTTCGCACAAAAGCAATAGCTTTTGAACAATAATTTTATCCTTTTTTCGGGAACAGGCACTCAATTTGAGCGCCTGTTCTCATTTTATTTGAATAATTCTGTAAAATTTGAGTAAAATGTAAAAATACGTTGTTGTATTACATATAAAATTCTTGACACAGGAATAAAAAGGTGATAAAATTAAAACAATAAGGGAGTAATCGGCGCTAACCCGCAATGAAGTCAACAATCATGGTCGGCAGATCTGGCTTTGTTTGAAACGATGAGACTTATCTGTTTTGCAGATAAGTCGTTTTTTGTTTAATGTCGAAATTTATTTGAAAAGGGAAATGTATGAAGGAGTATTTAAGAACAAAAGAAGAAGTCTTAAAAGAGCTTGATGTTTCTGAAAACGGTCTTTCAACTAGCGAAGCGGAGACACGCTTGGAAAAGAACGGCAAAAATAAGCTTGCCGAGGGTAAAAAAGAGTCAACGCTTCACAGATTTTTAAAGCAACTTGCAGAGCCAATGACTATCATTCTCTTGGTAGCTGCCGCAATTTCAGCCTTTGTTGAAATTTTTGAGGGCGTTTCCTCGGGCCATGGTGTTGGCTTCCCAACGGATGTTGTAATAATTTTAGCAGTTGTAATTATTAATGCTATATTGGGCGTTTTACAGGAAAGTAAAGCCGAAAAAGCGTTAGAAGCACTTGAAAAGATAGCTGCAGCCACGTCAAAGGTTATCCGTGACGGGCATCAAATCACAATAAAAAGTGAGGATTTGGTTGTTGGTGACATTATTGTTTTAGAGGCTGGCGACGCTGTTCCTGCTGATTGTCGCATTATCGAGTGCGCGAGCATGAAGATAGAGGAAGCGGCTTTAACGGGAGAGAGTGTTCCTGTTGACAAAAAGGACGGCGTATTAGAAGCGGGCGCTAATGGGGATGTTTCCTTAGGTGACCGTAAAAATATGGTGTTTATGGGCAGTACCGTTGTTTATGGCAGAGGCAAGGCGGTTGTCGTTGCAACAGGTATGGACACCGAAATGGGTAAGATTGCCGACGCACTTTCTAATGCACAGGAGGGCAAAACACCTCTACAAAGAAAGCTTGCTCAGCTTAGCAAGATTTTAACAGTTCTTGTCATTGGTATTTGCGTTGTAATGTTCGGCGTAAATGTAATAAGAGCGGCTGTAGATGGCACCTTGTCAGCGGATACAAGCGGTGTTCTTATTGATACCTTTATGCTTGCAATTTCCCTGGCAGTTGCCGCAATTCCTGAGGGACTTGCAACTGTTGTTACAATAGTTTTGTCCATCGGTGTTACCAATATGTCAAAGAGAAACGCAATCATAAGAAAGTTGACCGCAGTTGAAACTCTTGGATGTACACAAATTATTTGCTCAGACAAGACAGGTACTTTAACACAAAATAAGATGTCCGTTGTTGGGCATTATGGAAGTGACGAGGGCTTACTCGGTAACGGTATGTCCTTGTGCTCTGATGCAGAATTTGATGTTGAAGCAAATAACGCAATCGGTGAGCCAACAGAGTGCGCTTTGGTTAACTATGCTGAAACACTTAACCTTTCTAAGAATGAACAAAAGGAAATTTATCCACGTATTGGCGAGGTTCCTTTCGATTCTTCAAGAAAAATGATGACTACCGTTCACAAAAAGGGCGGCGAGCTTGTACAGTTTACAAAGGGCGCTCCCGACGAAATTTTGAAGCGCTGTACCTTTGTTTATGAAAACGGCTTGGCTATTCCAATGTCAGAGGAAAAAAGAGCAGAAATCGCAGGAGCGAATAAAGCAATGGCTGATAAGGCTCTTCGTGTACTTGCCCTTGGTTTTAAAAAACTTGATAAAGAGCCAAGCGTATATGAGTCTGATGCTATTGAAAATAATCTTTGCTTTGTTGGCTTGGTTGGTATGATAGACCCGGTTAGACCTGAGGTTAAGCCTGCTATTGATGAGTGTAGAAGTGCCGGCATTCGACCAATTATGATAACAGGCGACCATAAGGACACTGCAGTTGCAATTGCAATGCAGCTTGGCATTATTGAGAGTGCAGAACAAGCGATAACGGGCGCAGAGCTTGATGATATTTCCGACGAGGATTTTGATTCTTTAGTGGAGAAGTATTCCGTATATGCTCGTGTTCAGCCTGAGCATAAGACAAGAATTGTTAATGCTTGGCGTAAAAAGGGCAAGGTTACTGCAATGACAGGTGATGGTGTTAACGACGCGCCATCCATTAAAAATGCCGATATAGGTGTTGGCATGGGTATTACAGGAACTGACGTTACAAAGAACGTTGCGGATATGATTTTGACTGATGATAACTTTGCAACAATTGTTTCAGCAGTTGGTGAGGGCAGAAAGATTTACGATAATATCAGGAAATCTATTCAGTTCCTCTTGGCGTCAAACTTGAGTGAGGTTTTGGCAATATTTTTCGCTTCATTAATAGGCTTCCCTAACTTATTCAAGCCTGTTCATTTGCTATTCATTAACCTTATAACCGACTGCTTGCCCGCCCTTTCTCTTGGTATGGAAAAGGCTGAGGGTGATATAATGAAACGAAAGCCGCGAGAATCCAATGAGGGAATTTTCGCAGGTGGCTTAGGCTTTGGTGTAGTATATCAAGGAATTTTAGTTACTATAATAACGCTTGCGTCCTATTTCATTGGCTATTATGCTTTGGCTCCAGACCATTATCCAATGCTTTCAGGTGGAGCATTTACTGCGGCAGCTGAAACCCTTGGTTCAACAATGGCATTTTTGACGCTCTCAATGGCTGAAATATTCCATTCCTTCAACATGCGCTCACTAAAGCATTCTATATTTACCATGAAAAAGCAAAATGTATGGTTGTGGGGAGCAGCAGGACTTTCTTTGCTTCTCACCACATTGGTGATTGAAATTGACTTCCTCGCAAACGCATTTGAATTAGCTCCTCTTGGTATAGCAGAGTACGGTATTGCAATGGCTCTTGCATTCTGTGTAATTCCTGTTGTGGAAATAGTAAAGCTTGTTCAAAGAGCGATTAAAAAGAAAAAGCAAATTTAATAAACAAAATCTTGTGTCACTTTTAGTGGCACAAGATTTTTGTATTTTATATTGAATTATTTTTCTCTTTAGGTCAATACTAATCTTTGACAAATAAAATAAGGAGAAAACAAATGAACTCAAACGTAGTAGTAAGAAAAAAAGAGCGCAAAAGCTTTAAAAACTCACAAGCCTTTGACTTCTTGCAAAAGCTCGGTAAGGTTTTAATGGTTGTTATTGCTGTTATGCCAGCGGCGGGAATAATGATAAGCATAGGCAAGCTGTTTCCTGTTTTTGGCGCTGAAGCAGAATGGCTTTTAAGAATAGGGGCAATTATAGAAAACATAGGTTGGGCAATTATAACTAACCTGAATATACTGTTTGCCGTTGCTATTGGTGGCTCGTGGGCAAAGGACAGAGCGGGGGGAGCTTTTGCGGCTCTGCTTTCCTTCATTCTAATCAATAATATTACAGGCAATATCTTCGGCGTTACCAATGAAATGCTAGCTGACCCTAATGCAGTAGCATATACCTTATTTGGACAGGAGATAGAGGTTAGCGGATACTTCACCTCGGTTTTAGGCTCACCTGCCCTAAATGCAGGAGTTTTTGTAGGTATTATTGCGGGATTTGTTGGCGGAATAGTTTACAATAAATATTATAATTTCCGAGGCTTGCCCGATGCTTTGTCATTTTTTAACGGCAAAAGATTTGTGCCGCTTGTGGTTATTTTGTGGTCAAGCATTGTTGCACTTGTGTTCGCTTTAGTGTGGCCACTTGTACAGCTTGGCATAAATAATTTTGGAGTTTGGATTGCTAATTCAGCAGACACGTCTCCGATTTTAGCGCCATTTGTATATGGTACCTTGGAAAGATTGCTTTTGCCATTTGGCTTGCACCACATGTTGACAATACCTATGAACTACACATCCTTTGGTGGTAGCTATGTAATACAGACAGGTGTTAATGCGGGTAGCACGGTTTTCGGTCAGGACCCACTTTGGTTTGCGTGGATAAATGACCTTATTAACTTTAAGGATGCAGGTAATATATCTGCTTACAATAGCCTTCTTACAAGCGTAACCCCTGCACGATTCAAGGTAGGACAAATGATAGGTGCAACAGGACTTTTGCTTGGAGTTGCCTTAGCAATGTACCGCCGTGTTGATAAGGACAAGCGCACAAAATATACATCAATGTTTTTGTCCGCAGCCTTAGCTGTATTTTTAACGGGAGTTACTGAACCTTTAGAGTATATGTTTATGTTTAGTGCAATTCCGTTGTATATTGTATATTCAATTTTGCAAGGCTTGGCTTTTGCTTCGGCAGGAATTGTTAACTTAAGACTTCATTCCTTTGGTAATTTAGAGCTTGCAACAAGACTTCCAATATCCTTTAAGGCAGGACTTGGCTGGGATGTATTTAACTTTGTTGTCACTACAATTTTATTTTTTGCAATAGGTTATTTTGTTGCTTATTTTATGATAGGAAAATTTGCTTATGCAACCCCGGGAAGACTTGGTAACTATACCGATATTTCAACTGATACAGATGGTGAAACAACTGAAAAAGAAGAAAAAATATTAAATGCTGACTCACAAGCGGAAAGAGTTATAGCGCTTTTGGGCGGCAGAGAAAACATTGAGTTAGTGGACGCCTGTATGACACGCTTACGTGTCACGGTGAAGGATGCGGAGAAGGTGGCAGATGTATCGGAATGGAAGAGCGCGGGAGCCCTTGGATTGTTTAAAAAGGGAAATGGCATACAGGCTGTTTACGGTCCAAAGGCGGACGTTCTAAAATCCGATATAAACGATATACTGTAATGAAGCTATTAACATTAAATACTCATAGCTTAATGGAAAAGGACTATGAAAAAAAGCTAAATACTTTTGTTAATGCAGTTGTAAAGCACGAAATCTATGTTGTTGCATTGCAAGAGGTTATGCAGCCAATTAGCGCAAGAAAATCAGGTTATCCTTGTATAAATGCCGGATATATTCCTTTAAAAGAGGGTAATCATGCCTTGAATGTAGTAAGGGCGCTTCTTGAAAAGGGAGAAAAATATCAGCTTGTATGGTTAGGCTTTAAAAAGAGTTATGACAGGTTTGACGAGGGCTTAGCTATTCTTACAAGAGAAACTGTCGAAAAGGTAAAAGCCGTAAATCTTACTCCATTTGATGAGTATGAAAATTGGAGAACAAGAAAGGCTCTTGGTGCAAGAATTGGCAGCAAATGGTTTTTTAGCGTTCATATGGGTTGGTGGGAAAGCTTTGCTTATGAGTTTAATCAGCTTAAAGAATCTTTGCCGCAAAATGAGACGTGCTGGCTAATGGGGGATTTTAACTCCCCTGCATCGGAAAGAGATAAGGGCTATGATACAGTAATAAAGAGGGGTTTATACGACACCTATATTATGGCTAAAAATAAGGACGAGGGCTTTACCGCCAACACAAAAATTGATGGTTGGCACAAGGAAAACAATGAAAAAATCCGCATAGACTATATTTTCACCACAGAGAAGACGGAAATTAAAAGCTCTTTTGTGATTTTTAACGGTTCTAACGAAGATATAGTTTCGGACCATTTTGGAATACTGGTTGATATGGAGGAAAAATGAGAAAAGCAGGCATATTATTACCAATAACGTCAATACCTTCAAAATACGGAATAGGCGGCTTTACAAAAGAAGCCTATGAGTTTGTTGATTTTTTAGAAAAAGCAGGGCAAAGCTATTGGCAAATCTTGCCCATGGGACCCACCGGCTTTGGGGATTCTCCGTATCAATCATTTTCGTCATTTGCGGGAAATCCATACTATATAAGTCTTGACGAATTAATAGAAGATGGCTATCTTACAGAAGAAGAGTGTCAAGGTCTAGACTACGGTAGGGATGAAAGAGCAGTTGATTATAAAAAAATATATAATACTCGTTTGAAGCTTTTGGTTAAGGCGTATAGGCGCGAGGAATTAAAAAATAATCAAGACTACCTTGATTTTGTGGGTGAAAACGTAAAATGGCTTGAGGATTATGCCTTGTTTATGGCATTGAAGGACTACTTTGACGGTAGACCGTTTAATGAATGGGATTTTGATATAAGAGTTGGTAACCCAAGAGCAAAAGAGGAATATTCATTTCGTTTACAAACAGAAATCGGCTTTTGGAGGTATGTGCAATACAAATTTTTCTCACAGTGGAAGCGCTTGAAAGAATATGCGAACGAGAAAGGTATAGAAATAATAGGAGATATTCCAATATACGTTGCTTACGATAGTGTGGATGTATGGGCAAATTCCGCATTGTTTCAGTTGGATAGCGAAAAAGTTCCTATTTGTGTTGCGGGATGTCCACCGGACGGCTTTTCAAAAAAAGGTCAGCTTTGGGGCAATCCGCTATATAAATGGGAAATACACAAGGAAACAGGCTACAAATGGTGGCTTTACCGTCTTGAACATTCGTTTAAAATGTACGATGTGTTAAGAATAGACCATTTCAGAGGCTTTGACGAGTATTATTCCATAGAATATGGAAGACGTGATGCAGTCAAAGGTGAATGGTGCGAAGGACCTAAAATGGCTTTGTTTAAGGCGTTAAAAGAAAAGCTGGGAGACAAGAGAATCATAGCTGAGGATTTGGGCTTTATAACAGAGGGGGTCAAGGAGCTTTTAGAGGAATGCGGATATCCCGGAATGAAGGTTTTTCAGTTTGGCTTTGACAAGCGCGATACTGGAGCAAAGAATGAATATTTGCCCCATAATTACGAAGATAATTGTGTTGCATATACGGGTACTCATGACAATCCAACAATAATTTCTTGGTTTTTTGAAATTACCGATGAGGAAAGACGGGACGTGCGAAATTATCTTTGTGATAAATTTACTCCGGACTCAGAAATTAACTTGCCAATTATAGGAGCGGTGTTGCGTAGCAAAGCCGAAACGGTTATTGTTCCAATGCAAGACTATCTTGGCTATGACAGTCGTTCACGCATTAACAAGCCATCAACAATGGGTACAAATTGGCAATGGCGATTGAGTAGTACTGATTTAACTAAAGCGTTGGCAAAGGAAATATACGAAATAACGCGATTAAATGGAAGAGCGAGATTAAAGAACAAGGAAATTTGTTCAGACGGAGCTTGTGCAATAGATATTTAAAAGCAGGAGCGATTTAACGCTCCTGCTTTTAAATTATTTTATGTGGTTTTTAACGTAACAAATTCTGTTAATTATATCGGTTATTTTGCATTCGCCAAAGGAAGCAACTGTGCTTTTGATAGTATTATTGAGTGGCTCGTACCACCTTTTTTCAATACCGCTTAAGCCTACTGCCGCGCCAATAATACTACCAACTGTGCCTGCATTACAGTCAGTATCTATTCCGCACATTGTAGCAATAGTGATGCTTTTTGTGTAGTCAAGCTCTCCTGCTAAAATTCCAAGGGTTACCATTGCCATATTGTTAAGGGTCGCGGCAAAGGGGAGATGCCCGTATTTTTCATATATCTTGTCGCAAACGCATACCCAATCTCCGCTTTCATCCCACCATGTGCAAACATCAGTAACGGTTTCGTACAGTCTTGATTTTTTAGGAATAGAGGCAAGACCGGATTTTATGATTGTATTTACACTGGGGTCTTTGGAAAGCGCACCTGCTAAAGCACCTGCAACAAACATACCGCCGTAAATTCCGTTCTTTGTTAAGCTGAATGAGCAGTCAGTGTGAGCCTCTTTTGCAGCGTTGTAAATGTCGCTCGGGTGGATGTAACCCCACATATCCGTTCTTATCTGACCGTCTATACACTCTCTCCAAGGATTTAGCTTGTATGGAATTTCATCTATTTGTGCGTTTATGTCTTTTGTATCATCAAGGGAAACCATATTATAATAAGCTTGACGGGAGGCGCACCAGCACCAATGGTAAGCGATATTGTTCAGCCAATTAAAGCCTACATCATATTTAGTAAATCCGGCCATATGATATTCGCGTAGCTGTAAGCCTAAGAGAGTATAGTTGATATCGTCGTCAGGCTGAGCAAATTTTACGTTGCCTTTAGTGCTGTAAATACAGTCCTCGCGTAAGCGTTTGTCAAGCTTTGGTGAATACGCACTGACAAAATCGTTTAATGGGTATTCACCAACGCTTTCAAGGTATTCCTTGATTTGCAACCTGTTCATACCCATTTCAAGAGGCTTGCCAAGGATTACAGCCGCGCATCTTCCAAAAAACGCACCGCTCAATCTTTCCTTATATTCGTCATCCGATAAGGGAGTTAGCTCAGGCATAGTAGATGCTTCCTTCATTATGGATTCAAAATCGTTCGGCTCAACGTAAGGATAATCTTTTCTTATAGGTGTATTTCTCACCTTAATTAAGCTTTCATATGCGTTTTTCCAAAACAAAGGGTCGTCATTTTCGGCATAACTATCAACTTGGTCAGGAAAGGGCAAAAACTCGGAATTATCGACACTTGCCTTTGCAAATTTGTCAACGTCATAGCCTTCATCCTTTAAGCAAGCGTATTCTTCCTTGTACAGTGTTTTATAGTTTGCATATCCTGGCATAACTATTTCTCCATTTCAATTAAGTATAAAAACATTTCAGCGCCGTGCCAAGTGTGAGGTGCACTGAACTTGTTGTCTGCATAATTTTTAGACAAATGTCTAATTGAGCTGTAATCAGCTTGACTTGCTTCCTTTTCCCAGCTCATAGGGTATTTGATTTCAAGTAGCTCCTCGTCAATCGGTTCATTTTCAAAATGCTTGACAGCCCACCATAAATATGGATAAAGCCAGTTATATTGGTTGTCAAAGTAGGTAGTTCTTTCTACGCTATTTCTGTCCATCCAAAACATTCTTGCGTAGCTGTCAAATTCTTCGGGTATTTTAATAAAGTCGACGTCAAAATTTAGCTCTTTTATGGCGAATTTTAACCACAGGGTCGAGTAAATTTCGTGATTTCCGAAATCTGTAAGACCTGTTAATATACCGTTTTTACTAATTCTTTTTGCTTCTGTAATAACCCTTTCAACCATTGGATTGTTTTTGTCGGAAACTAAAGAAATAAGGTACAAAAGCTGACCTAAATTGTCAGGCTCCTCGTTGCCTGCGTTGTTTTTATCATACAGCTCGGTTATTGAAAGAATCCAATCCTTGATTAAATGCAGATTATTGGTAGACTTAAGCACCATACCCATCATAGCGCCATCTCTGTACCAAGGATTGTTATACACAAAATAATTTGGTACAGGCTTTCCGTCAATGATGTTTATAAGTATTTCGTGGTGCAAAATTCTTAATTGTTTTGGATACTTGTATTCCTCAAAGGTTGGTAGATTGATTTTTGATTTACAAAGGCAGGCATTATTAACGTAAAAGCCTTCCTCGTTTTCCAAAAGAACGATACGCTCTCCGCTGTTTTTTGTCAAAACCACCTTGTATTCGTCAAAGAAAAACTCTTCGGTGCAATTATTCCAAGCATAAATTATTTTGTTGTCACGGTAGCGTGTTAACGCCTTGTTTTTGTATATGTATTTTTCTCTGTCTCCCATTCCAAAGAGGAAAAATTGATGTTCAGGCTTTATCATATGCTGTCTCTCTTTCTAAAAAGCTCCCTTCTGGGAGCTTTGGATTATTTTATTGTAACTGTGCTTGCATATTTGAAAATGTCTTGTTCCAATTTATCAGTATTTTTTTGTTCGCAAGCAAATTGAATCAGCCAAAAGGCATCGTTACCCTTGAAAACAAAGGCATAAAATGAAATATCCTTTCCGTTCGCAGATTTTTCATAAGTAAAATAAGTTAGGTTATCTTTGTGCATAACTTCTGAATCCTCTAATTGGTTGGCAAGAATGACCAATTCAGCATAATCGTCAAGCAAGTAATCGGAATCAACATTAAGCATAGAGAATTCTTCCTTTAAGGTGTACACCGCTATATTCTTTGAATCATAAATGCAGGTGTAAGAAATATGGTCCTTTTCTATAAAATCGGTAGAGAGTGTGATAGACATTCCGCTTTTTTCAAATACCTTTTCGGTAGCTCCCAAGCAACCGAAAAGGGAAGTTAGTAGAACGGTAAATAATAGTAGTGATAAGATTTTTTTCATAACATATCTCCTTTTTATCAGTTTATCATATTATAAAAATATTGTCAATATTAGTTACTTGCTTAGCTTCAATGTGAAATCTGACATAATTGAGGATATTTCAATGTTCTGAGGACATACCGCCTCACAAGTGCCACAGCCTAAGCAGGCGCTTGGCTTTTTGTCGTCAGCAAGGGTTGAAACGTACATAGGAGCAATAAAACCGCCGTTTGAAAATTTATGCTCATTGTATAGTCCGATTAGCTTTGGTATGTCAAGACCCTGTGGACAGTATTCTGTACAATATCTGCAAGAAGTGCAAGGTACTGTGCTTGTCATTTCCTTAGCGATGTTAAGCATTGAGGTGAATTCGTCATTGGTTAGCGGTTTATATTCGCTAAAGGTTTTAATGTTATCTGTAACTTGTTCAAGACTTGACATTCCTGACAGTGTAACTGCAACACCGTTAATTGATTGAATGAACCTGAAGGCTAAAGAGCATACTGTTTCGTTAGGGCGCTTAGAAAGAACGCTTGATAAAAGAGCTTTGTCAACGTTTGCTAATTTACCGCCACGCAAAGGCTCCATTACAAAAACAGGGATAGACCTTTCGTTTAGGTACTCTATTTTTTTCTTCGCTTCTTGAAATTCGTAATCTATGTAGTTTAGCTGTATTTGGCAAAACTCCATATACTCACCGTATTTGTCCATAAAACGGACAAAGTTGTCAAAGTCTGCGTGGGTAGAAAAGCCAAGATGCTTAATTTTTCCCTGCGCTTTCTTTTCTAAAATATCTTCAAGAGTACCGTAGCTATCGTCCAAATAAAAATCAATATTTTTTTCACAAACGTAATGGATTAAATAAAAGTCGAAATAATTAACTTGGCATTTTTCAAGCTGTTTTTCAAAAATTTCCTTTGCTTTACCAAAATTGTTTGTGTCATATCCCGGGAATTTTGAAGCTAAATAAAAGCTTTCTCTTGGGTAACGCTTAAGTGCTTTACCGACAACAATTTCGGACATACCGTTGTGATAGCCCCAGGCAGTGTCAAAATAATTTATCCCTTGTGAAATTGCATAATCAAATATTTCAAAGGTTTTTTCCTCGTCAATTTTAGATATGTCACCGTCAATAATTGGGAAACGCATAGTCCCTAATCCTAAGGACGATAAACGTTTTCCTTTAAAATCGCTATAAATCATATAGAACTCCTTTAGATTCATTTCAATAATATTTTATCACAAGTTATGCAAATATTCAAGAAAATACTTGTTAAAATACAAAAAATATGGTAATATTAAATAAAAAATTCAGGAGATTTTTATGAACAGTTTTAGTGCTATAATGTTGTCGTCTCTTTCTAAGGTTTTTCCTAACAAGATATACGGTGAAGAACAAAGCAGTGCCGAAATTGCAAAAGGACAAAGCTTTTCTTTTCAGCTTGCTTTGATTGGAGACGATGCTGAATATGATATTGATATTAACTCTGAGCTTAATAAGTACATAAAAGCGTATAAGGTCGGTTATGTGCCGATGACTAAGCCTACATACGATAGCTGTCAGGACGATGATTATTTAACTAAGGAAGCAGGTGATTGTCCAGACCCGCTTTTGCCACTTGAAGGCTGTGCTGTGTCGGTGTCAAAAACGTACACAGCAATTTGGATATATGTAGATGCGCCAAAGAAAATAGAGGCAGGCAGCTATAGCATAGCAATTTCATTTTCAAAAAACGGGTTCAATGTTGCAACGAAAGAATTTATGCTAAAAATACACGATGCTGCATTGCCTGAGCAGGAGCTTAAGTTTACACAATGGTTTCACACCGATTGTATAGCTAACTTTCACGGTGTTGAAGTTTATTCTGAGGAGCACTGGAGTTTAATTGAAAAATATATCTCTATGGCTACTGAGCACGGTATTAATATGATTTTGACACCTGTGCTAACGCCGCCTCTTGATACTGAGGTTGGGGGAGAGCGTACAACAGTACAACTTGTTAAAATTGTTAAAGACGGAGAAAATTACGCTTTTGATTTTTCAAAGCTTGAAAGGTTTATAGATATTTGTATAAAATGCAATGTTAAGTACTTTGAAATTAGCCATATGTTTACGCAGTGGGGAGCAAGGAATACGCCAAAGGTTGTGGCAGAGGTTAACGGTAAAGAGGAAAAAATATTCGGCTGGGATACAGACGCTACATCTGTCGAGTATATTTGTTTCTTAAACAAGTTCATACCGAGTATTATTGAGACTTTTGTTAAGAAGGGTATTGATAAAAAGAGAATATGCTTCCACGTTTCCGACGAGCCAAACAATGAATGTATAGAACAGTACGAAAAGGCATACAGGGCACTGGAAAAGTTAATTGTGGGATGCGAGCAAATGGATGCGATATCACATTTTGACTTTTATGAAAAAGGAATTATTAAAACACCCGTAGTGGCAACAAATGCAATAGAGCCGTTTTTAAAAGCAGGTGTTGAGGGCTTGTGGTGTTATTACTGTTGCGCTCAGCATGAAAAGGTGTCAAATCGCTTTATGGCGATGCCTTCCTATCGCAACAGGGTGATAGGTGTACAAATGTATAAGTGTTCAATTGTTGGTTTCTTGCACTGGGGATACAATTTCTACAATCTGCAATATTCAAAAGGACAAGTAAATCCTTATGAGGTAACGGATGCGGGCGGTAGCTTTCCCTCCGGAGACTCCTTTAGTGTATATCCTTACAGGGATGGCGTGACTCCTTCTCTCAGAATAAAAGTGTTTAAAAATGCACTTGAGGATATGCGCTTGCTAAAGCTTTTGGAACAAAAAATCGGCAAAGCAGAGGTTGATGCACTGATTGACCGCGTGGCTGGAATGGAAGTTACCTTCACTAACTATCCAAAAACAGAGAGCTTTTTTAAGAAGCTTTACGAGGAAATATTCAAAATACTTTAAGAAAGAGGGCAAATCGCCCTCTTTTTAGTTTGATATAGCTGCCATTGTTGGCTTTTTCTTTTTGTGCGATTCCAAAGTGCAAATCGATTTAATGGCATTTCTGCCTAAAGCGGCAGCAATTGGCAGTCCACCAGGAGTTTGCTGCCACTGTGTTGCTAAAATAACGTTTTTTGCTCCCTTTATTCTGTTGCTTGCTTGCAACGGAATGTATTTGGGTGCTAACGCAAAGCTCATATATGAGCCTATATCTGAGCTAATAAAACGCTTGTATGTTGCCGGGGTCCAAACATCAATACAGCGAAGCTTACCTTTAAGGCTTGGGAATTTAGCCACAATTAATCCTTCTGTTATGCGTGATAATTCTTCCTTTATCGCTTTATATGATAGCTTATTTTTACTTAACTTTATGAAATTATGACAATCCTCCTCGCTACAAAATGTGAGGGTTTGCAAAACCGTTTTACCCTTTGGGGCAAATGAGCTTTCGTGGGTGAATTCTCGTAAAATCAAATGCTTTGTGTGGAGCTTTTTTTGATATTCGGGGGGGATGTCAAAAATAAAATCACCTGTGAAGTCGAGCTTGTCTGTGTCACAGGCAAAAGCGCAATGGTAGCTTGAAAAACGGATCAATCGCTTGTCCCTATAGGCACGCTCTAATGACTTAGTAAGGGGTAAATCAATAATTTTACCGAAGGTTACTTTGGGGTCGGTTGTTACTATTGTATAGTCAAATTCGAGGCTTTCACCATTTGATAAAAATGCCGAGGTACCGTAACCGTTTTTAATGTTTATTTTTGTGACCTCGGTGTCAGTTACAAGCTCGCCACCTAAAGATGTAAAACGGCTTATCATTCTTTGTGCCATAGCATAGGAGCTTCCTCTTGGAATACCGCCGTTTCCTGATGTAAAGGTGGCGAAAACATAAATCAAAGCAAAGGCAGAGAAGTGTTCTCCCATAAGACAGGAAATAAAATGTTTAATAGCGGGGTGAGAAAACCTCTTTGCTAAATCGCCTGTGGAAAGCCTGAAATATTTTAGCAAAGATCTTATATGTCGTAGATAGAAGAATGTCCCGCACCGCTTGTCGTGATTCTCGCCGCCAACATCGCCCATATATTGCGTAATTTTAACAACATTTATAAGCTTAATTATTTCTACTTGGTCAATAGGGGAAACGGACAGCATTTCGTCCTTGATTTTGTCTAAATCCTTGTAAAGTGAAAGCCTGATACCATTATGCTCACATGTGTAGAGACTGTCTCCTTGCATAATTTCAACATCACCCAGTACACCTAAATCCTGCCACATTTGGTAAGTGCTTGAATTAGGATTAGTGCCTGTCAACCAATGTATGCAGTTGTCGATATGATAGTCTCCACGTTGCCAACCTGTTAAATTGCCGCCTGCTACGGTGTGCTTTTCCACAATAATAGCTTGGTGTCCGCTTAACTGCGCATAAATCCCCGCGCTTAATCCTGCAACTCCACCGCCGACAATCAAAATTTTAGCCATAATAATACCTCCAAAAAGTAGTTTGTGATATTATTACCAAATATATTTTCAAATATACCTTGTAGATCACACTTGTATTTTTGAGAATATCAAAGTAAAAAGCATATTTGTTTGTACTACATAACTGCGTAAGGGGTTCTTAAACGTGAGCGAATTAGTATAGGTGCAAAACAATTTAAAGAACTACTTACAATTAGCAAGTTTTTTGAAAATATAGAATTGTTTATCTGCTGAGTATAGGATACAAATTAATTACTTGCCATTGCAACCATAGCTTTTCGCATATAATGTTTCAAAAAAGGAGAAAAGCGTTGTCCAATCCGATAAACAATAACAAAGAGAAATACTCAATGATTTCAGATATAATTACAATCAAAAACAGCACGCATACTACATATGGAATTAAGTGCGATATCGAGGTGATTCGCGATATAAGTACAGATTGCGACTATGTCAAGGAGCTTGTTAAAGCTTTAAATGACAATGATGTATCCTATATTCATTTTCGCGATATCATTGATGATTTTTTGAATTGATGTTTTTTGAAATTTTTAGCACTGCTAAAATTTTATAGTGCGTCTAACTAAGAGCTACGGCTAATTCTAACTTGCCGAGGGCGGGAGCAATTGATGATATCACGATTGCTTTGTGAGGCAAAACAAAAAAGAGAACTTTTGGTAGACTAAAGTTCTCTTTTTTGTTGGTGCAGTTGATGAGACTTGAACTCACAAGGATTGCTCCATTGGCTTCTGAGACCAACGCGTATGCCAATTCCGCCACAACTGCATATTAAAACTCTCGGTATTTTTTAACCGAGAGTTATTTTATCATACAAAAGCTATTAAGTCAAGACAAATTTACTGTTTTGAAAACATTTTATTGTAGGCATCCTTACATTTTTCAATTGTGCTGATGGCAACTTGTCTGCCACAAATGTTATCAACCCTTGTAGTTTTATTCTCAAGGTACTTGTAAATTTCAAAAAAATGCTTAATTTCTTGGAATTGATGCTGAGGAAGCTCGGAAATATCACTGTAACTGTTCAAAAATGGGTCGTTTAGCGGAATTGCAATAATCTTTTCATCCTCTTCGTTATCGTCAATCATAGTAATCATACCGATAGGATAACATTCAACAATAGACAAAGGCTCCAAGGTCTCTTGACAAAGGACTAATACATCAAGAGGGTCCCCATCCTCTGAAAGCGTACGTGGAATAAAGCCGTAGTTAGCAGGGTAGTGTGTAGAAGTGTACAAAATTCTGTCAAGACGGAGCATACCGCTATCCTTATCAAGCTCATATTTGTTTTTACTACCCTTAGGAATTTCTACAACTGAAATAAAATTATCAGATTTAATACGTTCATCTTTAAAATCGTGCCAAGGATTCATAAGTCCACCTCCGAATTTGATAGATATATTATACATTAACATAAGGTGAAAATCAACCGTAAATTTTTTCAAAAGTTTGAATTTTTTTATGATAATTCTTTTCTTAAAGCAGCAAAAATTTTCTTTTCCTCGCGGGAAATTTTGACTTGAGTAAGTCCTAAGATTTTTGCGGTGGCTTGTTGTGAAAATTCCTTTAAGTATCTAAGCGTTACAATTTTACGCCAAAGCGGTGGAAGTGTTGAAATTGCTTGGGTCAGAGCAATATGCTCGATTTTAGCATCAATTTCATTTTTTTCTTCGCAAAGAGTATTTTCAAGAGTAAAGCTTTCGTCCTCTCCGTTTAATGACGCTGAGAGCGAGTTAACACAGGAAGTGGCATCTAAGGCAAGAGTTGCTTCTTGTGGGGACATACCGCATATTTTTGCAAGCTCGTCTATGTGCGGTTCGCATCCGTTTTCCATTAAATATTTTTCCCTTTCACGCATAAGCTGTGCGCCTTGTTGCTTGTAAACGCGACTTACCTTGATAAGCCCGTCGTCTCTGATGAATCTTCGTATCTCCCCAATGATAAGGGGTACTGCATATGTTGAAAATGCGGTGCCTTTGCCAAAATCAAAGCTCCGAATTGCCTTTAACATCCCTATTGAGCCTATTTGCACAAGGTCATCGTACTCAACGCCTCTGTCCTTAAATTTCAGAGCGATTGAACGCACAAGTCCAAGATTTGAGGTCATCAAATCCTCTGTTGCACGCTCATCTCCTTGCGTTGCCCTTTGCAAAAGCTCTTGATTTTTAGTAAAATCCATTTTATTTGAGTTTTTTCTCCATAAGAATGCGCACACCCTTATCCTTTTTTGAGTAAACCTCTAAATTGTCCATAAAGGTTTGCATAACAGCAAAGCCCATACCGCTTCGCTCTCCGCTGGTGTCGGTAGTGAACAAAGGAGTCATAGCCAATGTCACATCCTCAATTCCGCATCCCTTGTCCTTAATCTCAATTAACACCGACCTTTCCTTGTTATATTTGACTCCTATGTAAATCTCGCCCATTTCGTACTTATAGCCGTGTACAATTGCGTTAGTCACCGCCTCGGAAACCGCGCATTTAATGTCGGAAATTTCCTCAATAGTTGGGTTTAACTGTGCAACGAAAACAGCAACTGCACTCCTTGCCACACTTTCGTTTATAGAAAGAGAAGGCAAATATAATTTCATTTGATTTTCCTTGTTTTTCATACCATGATATCTCCTTCTATCTTAATAAGTCTTTCAATTCCCGCAAGCTCTAAGATTTTTTTTACGTTTCTTGAGGGAGAGTAAATTCTAAACTCCGCGCCTATTTCACTTGCGGTATTGAATCTCCCTAAAATCAGCCCCAGCCCCGAGGAATCCATAAAATCAACTGCGCTTAAATCAAGTAAAACCAAGGTAGGCTTACAACCCACAATATATGAGTCGATTTTCTCTCGTACAAATTTCGCGCTATGATGGTCAATGTCGCCAAGAATTTTAGATGTAAGAATACCTCTTTCAAAGGTAAATTCAAGATTTTCAATAGCCATAAGCTTGTCCCCCTTTTTTGCAAATTATATATTATCAACACTAAAAAAGTTGTCGAAATGTGGAATGCGAAATAAGTTTTCTTGCGACACTCTTCGATAATTATTGACATTGGCGGTGGTTTATGATAATATTGATTTGTAATATATCAAAGGATGTAAAATATGGAAAATTTGTTGCAAATCAAAAAAACCGAGATTAACTTGGGGCTTGAAAAAGAATACAAATTTGTGCAAATCAGCGATATGCACTTGGCGTGCATAGATGAGCAAAGCTCAGATAGTGATAAGAAAGAATACACGCGCTGTACAGAACGGTGGAAAGCGCAAAAATATGAGTTTGCTAACGATTGCGGGGAGCTTTGTGATGAAAGATATGATATAGAGCCGAAGCTTATATTTGATTTGCTTGTTGGATATGCCACTGATATAGATGCTGATGCTCTTATTTTAAGCGGTGACATATATGACAGGCTCAATGATACAAATATAAGATGGTTGGATTCATTTTTGAAAAGCTGTCCCGTGCCCGTCGTTTACTGCCCGGGAAATCATGATTGGATAAATGAGGCAGGAGAGCATAATACGTATCAGTACCATAGGCTGATGCCTGTGATAAAAAGCCCGGAATATGACGCTTGGGATTTTGGAGAGCTTGAAATTGTAACCATAGACAACGGTACAAAACGCATTACAAGAAATCAAATAGAGTTTTTAAAGGGTAAATTGAATTCTGACAAGAAAATTCTTTTGGTTGTACACGCTCCGTTATATATTGGCGAGTCCGGTGAAGAAATTAAATCGAAAATGTCTCCTTATTTTCTGTGTGGAGTTGAAAGCGACCCCGATACAGCGCGTGAATTCAATGAGCTTGTTAAAGAAAATGATGAAAAGCTTATTGCTGTTTTGGCAGGACACATCCACGCCTTCCACGAAGGTAAGTTGACAGAAAATCTAATGCAATATACCACGTCAAGTGGGCTTATTGGCTCGCTACGTGAAATAACACTAAAGTGAGGGAAATAAAATGAGATTATTGCCTGAGGTTAAGGAAATAATAAGTGGTGAAAAATTGGAAATAAAGGGTTACCAATTTATTTTGCCTGAAGGTTGTGATAAAAGACTTGCAAAGGCGGTGGAAAAAGCGCCAAAGGGTGAAACTAAGGTTGTCTTTGATATTGGAAACGAGAACTCTGATAGCTATGAAATTACCTTCGATGATGTTGTAAAGGTTAGCGCAAAGGGAGTTAAAGGCGCGTTTTATGCAATACAAACCTTGCGTCAAATAGCAAAAAACGGATATTGCGACGCAAAGAAGATTGTTGACTCCCCGGACTTTGAGGTGCGTGGATTTTACTATGACATTACAAGAGGTAGAATACCGACTCTCGAGAGTTTAAAAAGCTTAGTTGACACTCTTGCGTATCACAAAATAAATATGCTTCAGCTTTACGTTGAGCATGTTTTTCCATTCAAGGAATATGACGGTATTTATCAAAGAACAGGCTATATGACACCTGAAGAAACGGTTGAGCTTGACAAATACTGTCAAGAAAATTTTGTTGAGCTTGTGCCATCATTGTCCTGCTTCGGTCATTTGTATGAGCTTTTGCAGACGGAGAAGTATAAGCACCTCTGTGAACTTGAAAACCACGAACCAAAGACTGTGTATTGGCAGCAAAGAATGGCTCATCACACAATTGACCCAACCAACCCTGAGAGCTTTGAGATTATCAAGAGCTTGATTGACCAATATTTGCCACTTTTCTCAAGTGATAAATTTAATATCTGCTGTGACGAAACCTTTGACTTGGGCAAGGGCAGAAATAAAGGCAAGGATGCAGGTGAGCTATACGTTGGCTTTGTTAAAAAGGTGCTTGAATACGTTCGCTCAAAGGGTAAAAAGCCTATGATGTGGGGTGACATTATAAATGCGCACAGTGACTTGATTGATGAGCTTGGTGAAACAGTATTTTTGAGCTGGGGTTACTCCGCAAACGTAACACCCGACACAATATACAAGCTTCGTGATGCGGGCAAGACACAGTATGTTTGTCCGGGCTGTAACAACTGGACCAGTCTTATTGAAATGGTACAGGAGTCCATTCCAAATATATATAAAATGACAAAATACGGCTTTGAAGCAGGGGCTAAGGGCGTATTGAACACCTGTTGGGGTGATTACGGACACATCTCTCCGATTTACGCTTGTATGTACAGTATTGTTTTTGGCGCTTCAAGAGCTTGGAATGCGCAGTGCGAGTATGAAAATTATGACGAGGCTATGGACTTGCTTTACTATGGCTATGATGGTGCTTCTAAAATTGTAAAATCTCTTGCAAACGCATACCGTACCTGCTATTGGTATGAGCTTGTTTGTGACTATTCCAACAGACTCTTTAACGTTGATTTGATGAAGGCGTGGAGAGTAGCAACCCCTGAGGACTTAACACAAGCTTTTGCTGAGGTAGAGGAGCAAATTCCATATCTTATGGCAACAGAGTGGGAGAATGAAAATGCCCGCGAAGCGTTGTTGTGCGTTGCTAAGGGTACAGAAATAATGATTGCAATGCTTATGTCAAAGCAAACAGGAGAGAAGATGGGAGTTAACGAGGCAGATGCCGAGGAATGGCTCAAGGAATTCTCAAAGGTATATCTTAAAGAAAGTAAGAAGGGTGAGCTTAGTGACTTTGTTAAGGCAATGTACGACCTTTCTATCAGGTATTTGAAATAATGGATGAATTAGTTGATTTAAAGTATAAAAATTACAAGGAAATTCTCATCAGTATTTTTGTTGGATTTTCCATTGGACTTTCAGTAATTGTGCCTGGTATAAGTGGTTCTGCTATTGCAATCATTATGAAGGTGTATGATAAAATGATGTACTCGTTTTCCAACATCTTCAAAAGGTTTAAGGTTTGTTTCGTTTTCTTGATTCCTATAATTGTAGGTATCGTGGCAGGCTTTGGTATTGGCTTTGTTCTTGTTAAGCTTTTGCTTGAAAATATTCCATTTATAACCATATGCTTTTTCGTTGGCTTGATGGTTGGTACATTCCCGATTTTGTTTAAAGAAATCAAGGGTGCAAAGGCTAATGTTAACAGAAAGGCTTTGTTTGTTGTCGGTATGATTATTCCTGTGGGCATTACCTTGATTTCAATGCTTGCAGACGGTAATAATAGCTTGCTTGGCTTGAATTTTGGACACTATGTACTTTTCTTGGTTCTTGGTATTTTAATTTCTTTGACACAAATTATTCCGGGTCTTAGTGCAACTGTACTTCTTATGATGTTTGGTTATTATACCGCTATCTTGGAAGGAGTGGGTACAGGGCTGTTTACTGACTTTGGCTTGCTTCTTGTATATTTGATGCTTGGCTTAGGCTTTGTTATAGGTATTTTGCTGTTTTCTAAGGTTATTAACCGATTGCTTGAAAAACAGAGAACTCCGTTTTTCTTTACCATTTGCGGCTTGTCAATCGGTTCTATGGTTGCGGTTTTCTTAGGCAACGAGTGTATGGATATCTACAAGGCTTGGGAGAATATGGCAAGAGACTTAATTGTTGGAATTATCGCTTTGGCCGCCGGCTTTGCAATCACCTTTGCGCTATACCTCTACGACAAGAAAAAAGAACAGAAAAAATTGGCAGAGGAAAAAAATTAAAAAAATTTCCAAAATCTATTGCAAAAATAAAAACTATATGTTATACTTACCTCGCTTATCAAGAGTAACGGAGGGACAGGCCCTGTGATGTTACGGCAACCTATCAGTGCGACAAGGTGCCAATTCCGAGAGATGAGACTTAAAAGTAAGTATCAGCCCACGGAATTTTCTCCGTGGGCTTTTGAATTTTAAAATGAAAAGGGGTATATTATGAGAAAGTTTTTTACATCGGAATCTGTAACAGAGGGACATCCCGACAAAATATGTGACCAAATCTCTGACGCAATACTTGACGCTATGTTGGCGCAAGACCCTCAATCACGCGTTGCGTGCGAAACCTTCTGCACAACAGGTCTTGTTACAATAATGGGTGAGATTACAACCAATGCAAGCGTTGACGTTACCAAAATCGCCCGTCAAACAATTAAAGAAATTGGATATGATAGAGCAAAATATGGATTTGATGCTGATACCTGCGGTGTTTTGACAGCTATTCACGAGCAAAGCGCTGATATTGCTTTGGGAGTTGATAACTCTGCCGAAGCAAAAAGTGGAGAGAGCGAGAATGACCATGGTGCAGGTGACCAAGGCTTGATGTTTGGTTACGCTTGTAATGAAACAAAGGAGCTTATGCCATTGCCTATTTCTCTGGCTCACAAGCTTGCTATGCGTTTGACAAAGGTTAGAAAGGATGGAGTGCTTCCATACCTTCGTCCTGATGGAAAGACCCAGATTACAGTTGAATACGTTGATGATAAGCCTGTACGCGTTGAGGCTATCGTTGTTTCCTCTCAGCACAGTGCTGACGTTTCCTTGGAAACTATCAGAAAAGACATAATAGACAAGGTTATTTTGCCAATCGTTCCTAACGAAATGATTGACGATAACACAAAGATTTTTGTAAACCCAACAGGTAGATTTGTTATCGGCGGACCTAACGGTGACACGGGCTTGACTGGACGCAAAATTATTGTTGATACATACGGTGGATACTCCCGCCACGGTGGTGGCGCTTTCTCCGGTAAAGACCCAACAAAGGTTGACAGAAGCGCATCCTATGCAGCAAGATATGTGGCTAAAAACATTGTAGCAGCAGGTGTTGCTGACAAGTGCGAGGTGCAAATTGCTTACGCCATCGGTGTTGCAAAGCCTGTTTCTGTTCTTGTTGACACCTTTGGTACTGCAAAGGTTGACGAGGATGCAATTTCCGAGTATGTTTATAAGAATATCGATTTAAGACCAAGCGCAATTATAAATAAATTCAATCTTCGCCGTCCTATTTACCGTCAACTTGCTGCTTATGGTCACGTCGGCAGAGAGGACCTTGATATCCCTTGGGAAAAGACTGACATTGCCGCAGATATTAAAAAGGCACTTTTATAAGAAAAACATCAAAAAAGAGGTAGCATGCGCTACCTTTTTTTGCTCTTGTTATTGCATTAAATAAAATTATATGATAAAATAGTGTAAACGCAGAAAGGAGAACTGCATAAATGCCCAGTGATTTAATAAAAATCGTCGGTACGGTTGAAAAGCTGATCTATCAGAGTAATGATAGTTGGTATAGCGTTTGCGACGTATGCACTGACGATAATGAAGTGATAACAGTAGTTGGCATTATGCCATACGTTTCAGTTGGCGAGGGTATTGAAGCTGAGGGTCAATGGGTCGCTAATAAGGATTATGGCAAGCAGTTCAAGGTTGAGGCTTATAAAAAGACCTTGCCCAAGCAAAAAAACAGCATTTTGCGTTACTTATCTTCAGGTGCTGTTAAGGGTATTGGAGCAAAAATCGCTCAAAAAATTGTTAGTCAATACGGAGAAGACAGCTTTGACGTTATTGCCAATCATCCCGATTGGCTTGTGCAGATAAACGGTATTTCACGCAAAAAAGCTTACGATATAAGTGACGATTTTAGAGAAAAGGTAGATGTGCGTGAGCTAATGACTATGTCTGGCGGGTCGATTTCTCCTAATATGGCGGTGAAAATATGTAAGCGTTGGGGCAGAAATGCTCTTGGAATAGTTAGAGAAAATCCATACATTTTATGCTCAGATGACTATGGCATCAGCTTTAAAAGAGCTGATGAAATTGCGTTTGGATTTGGAATTCAAACGGATAATTTATATAGGATTGTCAGCGGTATTCAATATGCGATGCGTATTTTTGCCTCCCGCGACGGACACACCTATGTAAAGCGTGAGATTTTGATTGATGCGGTCAACAAGCTTTTAGGCGTTGAACCTGAAAAAATAATGTCTGTGTTAAGAGATAAAGAGGATGTGCGCGGTATTAGTCAAATGCTCATTGGAAATGAGCAATGCGTTGTTCTTAATGACCTGTATTTTGCCGAGATTAATATCGCTAAAAAGCTTATATCTTTAAATCGAGGAGCTATCAGCTTTGAAGATGCCAACGTGGAGTACATGATTGAGGAGTTAGAGGCAAACAGCGGCATCAAATATGCGTCAATGCAAAAGAAGGCAATTGGGGAGTCTGTAATTAACGGGGTGACCGTGTTAACAGGCGGACCCGGTACGGGAAAAACAACAGTTATCAAGGCTGTTTTGCAAATATTTTCTCGTTTGGGTGTTTCCTGCGCTTTGTGCGCGCCAACGGGAAGAGCGGCTAAACGTATGAGTGAGGCAACGCAAAGCGAGGCAAGAACAATACATAGGCTTTTAGAGGTTACTGCAGGAACGGAATATTCAAATAAAGCAAAATTTATGCGTGACAACTCAAACCCATTGGAAGAAGAGGTTATTATCGTTGATGAAAGCTCAATGATAGATGTGGAGCTAATGAGCGCGTTACTTGTTGCCATAAAGCCGGGAGCGCGGTTGATATTGATTGGTGACACTAATCAGTTGCCCTCTGTGGGGGAAGGAAATGTTCTTAATGACATTATAAATTCAGGCAGATTTAAAACAGTGTGCTTAAATGAAATTTTCCGTCAATCTCGGGATAGCGGTATTGTTGTTAACGCTCATAAAATTAACAATGGAGAATTGCCAAATTTGAGTGAAAAATATGATGACTTTTTCTTCATCGAAAAGGATGATGATTTAATCCCCGAATACATAGCAGACCTATGCAAGGTAAGGCTGCCGAGAAAATATGGTATAACCGATGGAATACAGGTTATCACTCCTACTAAAAAAGGCTTGTGCGGTACTCAAAATCTTAATTTTATCCTACAAAAGGAGTTAAATCCTCAGGTGTACGGTAAAGAAGAGCATCCTGTCGGAATTAACCGTGTGTTCAGGGTACAGGACAGGGTAATGCAAACTAAGAATAATTATGATATAGAGTGGCACGCTGAAAGTATAACTGGCAAATCACGAGGGATGGGAGTTTTTAACGGTGATATTGGAAAGATTCTTTCTATTGAGAAAACGGAACAAGCTGCTACTATTGATTTCGGTGGCAGAATAGTGGAATATCAGTTTTCTGATTTGGATGAAATAGATCATTCATATGCTGTTACAGTACATAAAAGTCAAGGAAGCGAATATCCTATTGTCATAATTCCGATTTCGTATAAATGTCCGCCAATGCTTCTTACAAGGAATTTAATATATACAGCCATTACGCGAGCAGAAAAAATGGTTATTATCATAGGAGATAAAAACACATTTTGCCGTATGATAGCTAATAATTTCCAACAGAACAGGAATACAAATTTGTATAGACTGTTAAAGGAAGGCTAATTTGAAGGTCAGTGAATTTCTCAAACAGATGTTCGTAGAGCGGTATTGTGTTCTTTGTGGCGAGGCAATTTCCTATGAAGAAAAGGAGCCTTTTTGCGAGGAATGTAGAGAGCATTGGAAGGAGTTTTTAAAGGTTAAGTGCCGTAACTGTGGCAGAATAAATAACGATTGTATTTGTCTGCCGAGAAAAATTATAAAAATAAACCATGGTATAGCAGGCTGGTGTGTGTTTTATGATGGGTCCACTAATGGTGAAATTAACAAGCTATTTTATAATTTGAAGCACAGATACGACAGAGAAATTGTTGATTTGTGTGCCGAGAGGATGAAGGATAGGGTAAAAGGTGTCTTTAACTCGCGAGGTCTTATATACAAAGATTACGTTGTAACCTACGCGCCGAGAAGGCATAAAAGCGCGAACAGATATGGCTTTGACCAGTCGAAAAAGTTAGCTAAGGCTCTTGCCAAAAAGTTAGGTATTAAGTGTATTAATACATTTGAAAATGTTGCAAAGCAGGAGCAAAAAGGACTAAATAAAAAAGAAAGAGCATTTAATGCACAGTCGAGTTATGTGTATATTGAAGACTCACTGAAGGATTACAAAAACATCATTTTGGTTGATGATATTATAACCTCGGGAGCAACTATGTACGCCTGTGCATTTCAGCTATACAAGCACGGTGCGAACAGCGTTGTGCCAATTGCATTTGCAAAAGATAATTATAAAGAAAGAGGAGTAAGAAAAAATGCTAAAAGGAATACCAAGTATAATTTCGCCAGAGCTGTTAAAGGTTTTGTGCGAAATGGGTCATAGCGACAGAATAGTTATTGCTGATGGTAATTTCCCAGCGGAATCTATGGGAAAGAATGCAAAGGTCATAAGATGTGACGGTCACGGCGTGCCCGAGCTTCTTGATGCTATTTTACAGCTTTTTCCCCTTGATACTTATGTTGAAAAGCCTGCAATTTTAATGGAGGTTATGAAGGGTGACAATGCAAAAACACCTATCTGGGATACCTACAAAGATATTATAAGAAAATACGACAATCGTGGCGACAGCGTTGTTGGAACAATAGACCGCTTTGACTTCTATGATGAAGCAAAGAAGGCGTACGCAATCATCGCTACAAGCGAAAAGGCAATTTACGCAAATATTATGCTCCAAAAGGGCGTTATTTAATAAAAGGAGTTTAAAACTATGGCAATTTTTAATTCAATCCCAACAATCAAGTATGAGGGTCCTAAGAGCAAAAATCCTCTTGCCTTCAAGTATTACGACGCAGACAAGGTAATAATGGGTAAAAAGATGAGCGAGCATCTTCCGTTTGCTATGGCTTGGTGGCACAATCTTTGTGCAGAGGGCACAGATATGTTTGGTCGCGGTGTGGCTAATAAGTCCTTCGGTCAGACATATGCAACAATGGAGCACGCAAAGGCTAAGGTTGATGCAGGCTTTGAGTTTATGCAGAAGCTTGGTATTAAATATTTCTGCTTCCACGATGTTGATATCGTTCCGGAGGCTGATGATATTAAAGAAACAAACCGTCGTCTTGATGAAATAACCGATTATATTCTTGAGAAGATGAAGGGAACAGATATTAAGTGCTTATGGGGTACTGCAAATATGTTCTCAAACCCACGCTTCTGTAACGGCGCAGGCTCTTCCAATAGCGCAGAGGTGTTTGCATTTGCGGCAGCGCAGGTGAAGAAGGCTCTTGATTTGACAGTTAAGCTTGGCGGTAAGGGCTACGTTTTCTGGGGCGGACGTGAGGGTTATGAAACTCTCCTTAACACAGATATGAAGTTTGAACAGGACAACATTGCAAGACTTATGAGAATGGCAGTTGATTACGGTCGTACTATCGGCTTTACAGGAGATTTCTATATTGAGCCAAAGCCAAAGGAACCAATGAAGCACCAGTATGACTTTGATGCAGCTACCGCTATCGGATTTTTGAAGGCACATGGACTTGATAAGGACTTCAAGATGAATATTGAAGCTAACCATGCTACACTTGCAGGTCATACCTTTGAGCACGACTTAAGAGTAAGTGCAATCAACGGTATGCTCGGCTCAATTGATGCAAACCAGGGCGACTATTTGCTTGGTTGGGATACTGATGAGTTCCCATTTGACGTATATACCGCAACTATGTGCATGTATGAGGTTTTGAAGGCTGGCGGACTTACAGGCGGCTTTAACTTTGACGCTAAGAACAGACGTCCTTCCTACACTGATGAAGATATGTTTATCGGTTACATACTCGGTATGGACACCTTTGCTCTCGGTCTTATGAAGGCAGCTGAGCTTATTGAGGACGGCAGAATTGACGACTTTGTAAAAGAAAGATATTCAAGCTACTACAATACCGAAATCGGCAAGAAAATTTTAAGTGGAGAAACAAGCCTCGAGGAGCTTTCAGCGTATGCAGAGAGCTTGGGCTCAGCTAAGCTTCCCGGCAGTGGTAAGCAGGAAATGCTTGAGTCCATTGTAAACAGTGTGCTTTTTAACTGATATGAATAACTATATTGGAATTGACTTAGGTACTTCGTCTGTTAAAATGCTTCTTGTTGCAAGTAATGGCGAAATACTTAAGTCTGTAACACGCGAATACCCTATCTGCTACCCTAAAAGCGGTTGGAGTGAGCAAAGCCCTTGTGATTGGTATGACGCAACAATCGACGGCTTGAAGGAGCTAATAGCTGATATTGATAAATCTACCGTTCGTGGTATTTCCTTTGGCGGTCAGATGCACGGCCTTGTTATTCTTGATGAAAACGATAATGTTATTCGTCCCGCAATTTTGTGGAATGATGGTAGAACGCAAAAACAGACCGATTATTTAAACGAGGTAATCGGCAAGGATAAATTGTCATCCTACACCGCAAATATCGCTTTTGCCGGCTTTACAGCTCCCAAAATTCTATGGGTGAAGGAGAATGAGCCTGGGAATTTTGCGAGGATTGAAAAAATTATGCTCCCCAAGGACTATTTGGCGTACAAGCTAAGCGGTGCCTTTGCAACAGACTATTCTGATGCCAGCGGTATGCTTTTGCTTGACGTGAAAAATAGGTGCTGGAGCAAAGAAATGTGCGAAATTTGTGGAGTTGACGAAGCGAAGCTACCAAAGCTATATGAGTCTTACGAAAAAATCGGCACACTTGTGCCTTCAGTGGCTTGTGAGCTTGGTTTGAGTGATACTGTTTCAATTTCCATTGGTGCAGGAGATAATGCCGCAGCGGCAGTTGGCACAGGTACAGTCGGTAACGGTGCTTGTAATATTTCTCTTGGCACAAGCGGTACTGTGTTTGTATCTCAGGACAGCTTTTCTGTTGATCCAAAGAATGCCTTGCATAGCTTCTGCCATTCAAACGGAGCATACCATTTAATGGGCTGTATTTTGTCTGCTGCTTCTTGCAACAAATGGTGGGTTGAGGACATTCTTGGCACAAGCGATTTTGCTAATGAGGAAAAGAATCTTGACAATCTTCTTGGAGAAAACGGAACTTATTTCTTGCCTTATTTAATGGGTGAGAGAAGCCCACATAACGATGTCGATGCTCGAGGTGCATTTATAGGTATGCGCCCCGATACAACAAGAGAGCATATGGTTTTAGCAGTTTTAGAGGGTGTTGCATTTGCCCTTCGTGACTGCGTTGAAATTGCCAAAGCAAGTGGTGTTAAAATTGATGCAACCAAGATTTGCGGCGGTGGTGGAAAAAGCAAGATTTGGCGCAAAATTGTGGCAAATGTTCTCGGTATTCCCGTTGTCCGTCCTCAAATTGAGGAAGGTCCATCTTACGGTGGTGCTATACTTGCAATGGTCGGCTGTGGCGAATATTCTTCTGTTATTGAGGCTACAAATGCACTTATCAAGACGAAGGATGTAACTGAGCCTGACTCTGAGTTGGTTGCAAAATACAATGCAAAATATGAGGCTTTTACAAAGCTATATCCGGCTTTAAAAGAGGTATATAAGCAAATATAAGGATAAGCGAGTGGAAAAACCACTCGCTTTATTGTATATAGAAAACCCCACGATAGTCGTGGGGTTCCGTGGAGGTTTACCGGTGAGTCAGAAAATAAAACTCCTAATGTGATATAATAGAGATGCGACCTGCCAGTTGCACGAAAAAATCACATTAGGAGGACATTAAAAATGAATGAGAATAATGTCAATAATAGTTTAGCACACACCAAGTGGAATTGCAAGTATCACATAGTATTTGCGCCGAAATACAGACGAAAA
>JAZSGX010000031.1:0-2248 GCA_045532975.1 Eubacteriales bacterium
CCCTCAACACCGTCAAACACAAGTCTTGCAGGTGGCTCTTTACCGCCGATACCAAGCTGATGTACCTCAATCTTTGGCTGAGTTGATGCAAAATCAGGAGAAACCTCAAGCATATGAGAGCCAAGCACTACCTCGTCACCCTTTGTAAAGTCGTAGGTGTAGTCCTCCATAAAGCCTGTGGAGCCACGTCTTCCCTTTGCCATTTCACAGAAGATTGCATTAAGGGCAGATGTCTTATAGTCACCCTCTGCGCCAAAGCCGATACCCTTTGCCATCATTCTCTGTGTAGCAAGACCGGGCAATTGCTTCATACCGTGCAAATCCTGGAAGGTGTCTGTGTAAGCGCCGAAGCCACCCTCGGTTAAGAACTTGTCAAGAGCAATTTCATACTTAGCCTGCTCGCGTACAGCATCCAAATTGTCTGTGTTCATTATGTAAAGCTCGTTATATTCCGCCATTTTAGCGTCAAGCTCTTCCTTTGTAACCTTATTTACAAGGTCAACAAGGTCACCGATACCGTAGTAATTTACGTTCCAGCCGTACTTGATTTGGCTCTCTACTCTGTCACCGTCAGTTACGGAAACCTCTCTCATATTGCTACCGAACATAGCAACCTTTAAATTCTTTGAAAAATCAACTGCTCTTGCAACATCAAGGAATTTTCTGATTTTTTCAATAACGTCCTCGTGCTTGTAGTAGCCAACAATAACCTCACGCTTAACGCCAAGACGTGTACACATAAAGCCGTACTCACGTCCGCCGTGTGCAGTTTGGTTAAGGTTCATAAAGTCCATATCAATCTCGTCATATGGGAGCTTTTCATTTGCCTGTGTGTGGAAATGTAAAAGTGGCTTTTTCAAAAGCTGAAGACCCTTAATCCACATCTTAGCAGGGCTGAAGGTGTGCATCCATGTAATAACCGCGATACAGTCAGGGTCATTTGTTGCCTTTTTGCAAAGGTCAACACAGCTACACTCGTCTCTTACAATACCGATATATTCAATCTTAACGCCATCAATCTTCTTGTCAAGGTATTTCGCAATAACCTTGGAATCCTTTGCAACGTTGTCTAAGCACTCCTCACCGTAAAGGTCCTGGCTTCCTGTGACAAAATAAACTTTCTTCATTGTTTTTCTCCTTAAATTTATTCAATATTATTTATCAAAACGCTTTTCTTCAAGAGCCATCACCATGTCGATTCTTGTCTGGTGTCTGCCCCCCTCAAAGCCTGTTTTAACGAAAACGTCTGCAATCTCACAAGCCAAGCCTGCGCCGATTGTACGGGCGCCCATACAAAGCACGTTTGCATTGTTGTGGAGCCTTGTGAATTTTGCCGAGAAGGTATCGGAGCAAAGTGCGGCGCGGATACCTCTGCACTTATTTGCCGCCATAGACATACCAATGCCTGTGCCGCAAATGAGGATACCCATATCTCCCTCTCCGTCATTTATCGCCTTGCATACCCTTTCTGCATAGTCGGGGTAATTACAGCTTGCGTTTGTATGTGTACCAAAGTCAACACAGGTGTAGCCCTGGTCCTCTAAGTGCTTAATTACCTCTTTTTTCATATCAACAGCCGCGTGGTCACACGCAACCAAAATTGGCTTATTCATTACTAATTCCCAACCTTTCCTCTCGTTCTCTTTCAGCCTGTGGCTTTCTTAGGTATTCCACACGCAAGCCCTCATCTGTTGTACATTCGCCCTTGCATAATTTTTCATAGGCAAGGGAGCCAACCGAATATGCGTTTTGATACCTTAGCATTTCGGGAGTTTTGCAAAACAGAGGGTTTTGCATATCTTCAATCAAAGAATATCCGTCACCCACAAAATAAATTGGCTCACCGTATTTTTCAAGCATAGGTATTAAGTCGCAAAGAAGCATACATTGGTCAGGGACAATGCGCTCTCCGTTTAGGAATGCGCCTGTGTAAACCTGCCCCCTGCGTGCGTTCATAATAGGACACACAATACCGCCAAAGCCCTTCAAATTTTGCGCCATTGCCTCAATGGTGGAAACACCCACACATTTTTTATCTCTGCCAAAGGCAAGACCCTTGATTGTGGCAACGCCAATACGCACTCCCGTAAAGGAGCCGGGACCCTCCGAAACCGCAAAAGCATCAATGTCATCAACGCTTAGCTTAAGTGTTTCAAGCACACTTTTTACCATTGGCAAAAGGGTTTCGCTATGGGTATTTTTTATGTTGGCGGTATAAAGGGACAAAAGAAGTCGGAGGCCAAGCGGT
>JAZSGX010000123.1:0-10576 GCA_045532975.1 Eubacteriales bacterium
TTCAAGAGTTAGTCCTGCTACATTAAAAAAGAATCTGGCGTTGATCAACGCCAGACCCAAAAAAGTTATTGGTTATCTTAAACCTATTGATTTGTTTGAACTTTTTGTTAATTCCTGTTGCACTTAGCTTGACAATTTATCGCATAACGAAAGCGCACCTGCCATCAGGCAAGTGCGCTGTTTTTATTTTGCTCCACCTATTATGTCATTATAAGAAACAAAATCATACTTCTCATTTTCATTTGGCTTGTTAACTTGAATATATGAGTAATCAGTTGTTCCATCTTTTGTTTCTGCCACATAAGCGCCAATTGCAAGCTTTGTATTTTTTTGTGCATCCGTTGTAAAGCCTAACACCTTTAGCTCAAATGCCGCAAAACTTTTTTCATATATTTCTGCGCTTATAACGCCTTGTGCGCATACTCCGTTTTCATCAAAAATTGAATTGTCACCAATATTATTCTTAAGTGTTACAAACACACCATATTTTAAGGTTTTTCCAGTGATTTTTTCATATGTTGTAATATCATCCACATTAACTAAATATCCAACAACAATTCCGCCCTTTCCGTCAAGTGACATGGAATAGCCAAGATTTGTAAATAATGCGTCAAGAGTTACTGTTTCAACAACATCTCCACATTTTGTGCAGCCCTTAATTGCCGTGTACTCGCTTATATACTTTTCTCCCGCAAAGCTATCGCTCCACTCAATATTGTGACCCACAGCGTAATTTTCAGGGTTAGCGTAGAAATCTATAACGGTTTGAGCAAACTTTGAATCATCATTTACATCCTTGCTGTTAACAGGAGTTGTACCACTTCCGTTTCTATATACATTTAGCTCTCCGTCCTTTTCACAGGTTACGGTTGTATAGATAAGAGCATATCCTTTTCCGCCACCGTCCGAGCCTAATTGAAGCTTGCTAACATCAAAGTCACAGTCAATAAGTGTTAAATAAGTTCTTCCTGTATCGGTTTTAACAGTGCCAAGCTTACAATTTTTTATTACCAGCATTTCACCGGAAACACTGTGGCTGTCCATATAAAAGTAATCATCGCCAAACACACAGTTATCAATAACCGAGCCTGTACAAAGGGTTTCAAAATCGTGTTTTCTAATGTAAGAATCCTTAAAATCAATTATTTTTTTGTCGCCATCACCGGAAATGCCAATCCAATTAGATGCACAGCTATGTAGTGTAATTGTATTGATTTTTGAGTTTGAGGTGTCGTCATCCACGGTTGTAAAAACAAATTCCTCGCTTGTGCTCGTTCGCATATTATACGCATAAACGTCACCATCGTAAACCCAACAATAAACCTTACCGTGAGATATATCCACATTTCCATCACTTGGCTTTGAGTGGTTCACTTTAAAGTCGTGGGAAATTGACCCATCCTCACCGTCAATTGCGTGAGTTCCAATAAAGCGAATGGATGCATCGGCGTGACGCAATACAAAAGCATTGGATCTGCCATTGTTTGTGACACAATGGGAAAAACCATTGTATCTTACTGTCAGTGTGATTTTCTTGTTAAGAACAATACCCCACTCTCCACCAATCGACTCAGTTACGTTTTCTGCAAAGATAAGCTCAACGTGAGAGCCCTCTTCAAAATTATCAAGCCAAGTGTCTGTTGCGCCCTTTGCAGTGCTTGCATAAACCTCAGCCAAAACAATTACATTTTTGCCCTCGCCCTTCAATTCTATTGCAGTCTCGCTATCCTGACTTGCCACAACATAAAATGTATCCGTTACCGCAGGAACATTCTCCTGTGCAAGCACAGTGAAGGCAAGTAAACAAAGCATCGCCGAAAGAGCAATTAAAAACAAATATACTTTTTTCATATTTCCCTCTAAAATCATTTATTAGAACAAGAATTTAACACGTGTAATTGAAACATCAACCTTTGAGTTAAAGACCAATGTGTGTTCTCCCTGCATAACAGACACGTATGTCTTCATAACTCCTGTACCGCCATCTGTACCCTTGCCCACAAAGGTTGAGTCACCACGATTGTCAATGCTTAAGCTTATTGCAATTTGTGCAAGGCTCGTAAGAGGCGAGGTGTATTCAATTTCAACTATGTACTTGCCTGACTTTTCAAAGTTATGCTTTTCGCTAACACCAACAGTTGGTGTGATTTCCTTAACAACCGTCATATTGCTTGTATCAAGATCAGAAATATCGTACTTAAAGCCATTTGCACGGAAACGCTCATACGCGTGGGTGTACATCGCAAATTTGCAAAGGTTGATAGCCGCCGCCTGAAGCTCACCCCTTGTAAGATAACCGTTTTTAAGGCTTGCTTCCAAGTTGTCCTCGTGGGTTTTAGCATTTTCCATAACCATATAAATATCGTTTTGAGCCTTAACCATGCTTGCAAAATCGTTTGTGCTGTTCACACCATCCAAGCTTGTTATATGCGCCCACCAGTCTGTCATTACAAAGCCGTCATATCCCCATTCATCACGGAGAAGCACCTTTGTCATATCATAGTTAGATGCAGCGTGATAACCGTTGATACAGTTATATGCAGTCATTATTGCCTTTACTCCGCCTTCTTTTACAGCGATTTCAAATGGGCGAGCATAAATTTCACGGGCAGCGCGCTCGGACATTACGGAGTCGTTTGTATGTCTGTACCACTCCTGGCTGTTTGCCATATAGTGCTTAATTGTACAGTAAACACCCGCCTTAGAAAGTCCCTTTGAAATAGCAACCGCCATTTTTCCTGTCAAATACGGGTCCTCGGAGAAATACTCAAAGTTTCTACCGTTCAATGGACTTCTGTGAATGTTAATACCGGGACCAAGAATAACGTCAATTTCATATGCGGTCATCTCAACACCCTCTAAGGAATAAAGGTCGGAAACAAGAGCGTCATTAAAGGTACAAGCCAAGCAGGTACCGTTTGGCATGCTTGTTGCCAAAAGTCCGCTATCCATTCTGATACCCGAAGGACCGTCTGTTGTGCAAACAATAGGAATACCGAAGTCAATAAGCTCCTCTGTCATACCGCCAAAGCAAGAGCCTGTACCCGGGGTAACCTTTGGGCTGTTCATACCCTCGCCGCGTACAAGACAGCAAAGGTCTGTGTCACTTAACTGAGCAACAAACTCCTCAATGGTGTTTTTGCCTGTGCGTACATCCTCAAGCTTTATGCCAATGTCTCCTGTATATGGAATTTTCTTTGGCAAATTAGCATTCACCTTATCCTTCAAGTCATAGGTGCGTGTCGGTACACCTTCATACTCAAGAGTACCTGTTGCACTCGCCTTCATCCTCTCAAACTCAACTCTTGGTGACAATGCTTCTGTACATTTTTCCACCACGCGCGTCTCGTTTTCCATATGAACGTAAACTGCTGTTGCGTCGGAAACGCTTGTACCAAGATAGATAATGTACTGCCCCGCCTCAAGCACATAGCAGGACTTATTACCTGTAATTCCACTATCGTCATACGCACGCATATCATCTATCTTAATTTCAAGAACTAAGGTTTCTGTTTCGCCGGGCTTTAGCTCCTTTGTTTTTGCGTAGGCAATAAGCTCCTTAGCGCTCTTACCAAGCTTACCGTTTGGTGCGCCGAAATATGCCTGAACTACCTCTTTGCCCGAAAATTCGCCAATGTTGGTAACTGTCGCATTTACTATAATCTTGTCGTTTTTAGCGACACAGGTAGCCACAATTTCAAAATCGGTATAGGAAAGACCGTAGCCGAATGGATACAAAACCGCAGCTCTGTTAAAGGTTTCAAAATAACGGTAGCCTACATAAATATCTTCCTTATAAAGGTTAAATTCCTTTGCGCCAAAATTTGCGGTTGAAGGATAGTCACTGATATCATAAGCAATAGTATCGGAAAGCTTACCGCTTGGAGTAGCCTTACCAAGGAGCAGGTCAGCGCAAGCCTTACCGCCGCACATACCTCCCTGCCATACATACAAAACGGAAGAAATGTTGTATTTCTTTACCCATTTCATATCAATAACCGCGCCAACGTTCAAAACAACTATTGTTTTGTCAAATGCGGAGCTAACCTTTTTAATCATCTCCTCCTCAAGAGGAGTTAACAGATAGCTGCCCTCACTGGCAGAGTTGTCCTTGTCCTCGCCTGCGGTTCTACCGATTACAATTATTGCCTTGTCGCCAAACTCACGGGCGGATTTTACAAGCTCGTCACTTAACTCCATTTCCTTTTGGCACCAAGGCTCCTGACCCCAACCGTTACCGTAATCAAAGGGGTTATCCTTTTTCCATTCCTCGTAAACGGACAAAAGCTCCTCGTTAATCAAAACCTCGCCACTGTTTTTAAGCTCGTCAACAATGTTAGTAACATACTTTACGTTAACAAGGCCGCCTGAGCCTGTTCCGCTCTTGTAATATTCCCTTTGTATTCTGCCAAAGACAGACACTCTGTCCCCTTTTTTCAAAGGAAGCACTTCGTTTTTGTTCTCCAAAAGAACGCTACCTTCAAGGGCGGCAAGATAGGAATATTCCTCTAATTCCTTTATAGAATCCTTTGGTAAATTACCAAGGTCATAGTCTTTATAATTGTTCAGCTCGTATTTCATAAATACCTCCATTTTTTATGCTACGCATATTCTACCATACATTTTTGAAAATTTGAAGAGGCTTTCACAATTTTGTTGTCACATTTTAAATCTATTTATGCAAAATCACCAAAATGTAGAGTTTAAATCAGCATCACAGGAACGCTTTTTTTGGGTATTAAGTCAATTGAATTAATATCCTTATTATGTTAAAATTATATAAAAGCTTTACTTTCTTTGTTGGGGGACTAATTATAATGAAGCGTATTTTATACTTTATACTTTTGACCATAGCCCTTATGTGTCTTTTCACAATTTGCGTAAGCGCGGCTGATGTTGACGGTGTTACATACACCTTAAATTCCACTGCATCACCGCCCACTGCGTCTGTTTCTGGTATTGTGTCCGGCACGTCGATTGTTAAAATACCAAGCACAATTACTGTGGACGGTACAGAATACAGGGTAAATGCAGTTACAGGCATAACTAACAAAACAACTGCAAACACTCTTGTCGAGCTGTATATTACAGGCGAATACATTACTAATCTAAGTGGATTTAATGCGTGCACAAATCTCGAAAAAATATATATCACCTCTCCTATTGCAAGCTACGGTAACGACTGTTTCTTAAATTGCTCCAAGGTTGAGGATGTATATATCGATTTTTCACATACTACAAGCATCGGCTCAAACGCCTTTCTCTTTACTTCAAAAGCTGAAAATTTGTCAAAAGCGGTATGGAATTACAACGGAGGGCCTATCAATCTTTACAATGTAACCTACATTGGCAACTCTGCCTTTGCCGCTTCACGTATAGGCGGTAAATTCACGGGTGGCACTGAAAACACAATCATTTGGCCAAAAAAGACCACATATATGGGTTCCTTCTGCTTTAGCAACTGCTACATTGGCGGCACAGTTTACATAAATTCAACCGGTGTTGCAAGCAACAAGCAGTTCAGCCTTAACAACTCCTTTGAAACTTTAATTATCGGCCCCGACACTACAACCATTTACAATTTCAACAACGGTGGTGACACTGGCTTTAAAAACAGTGTTGACACGGTAATCATACTGTCAAAGGGTCTTATAAACGGTGCAAACCGTACAAACCTATTTGACAACTGGGGAGAATTTGACCTATACTACTACTCCGACATACAGACTGTTATTGACAAGCAAACTACTATTGGCGGTGCTACTCATCACGTTATCACAGACCATACGTTGAATTTTGATAATCCGTGTGTCTTAGGTGTTGATGTGGTTTACAATGGCGAAACAATAGAGTTGGTTAATAAGACGCACCACGTTTACCGTTTGGAAAACGGTACGGTTAATGAAGGTATGTGTCCTGTCGGTGCTGTAAAAACGGTTCCCTGTGATTGCGGTGTTACAGTCGAGGACAGACTAAATTACGGCTATCTAGAGGCCACCGAGCATTTGCTTGACGAATGTGTAACGTATGCTGACGGCTTTGACAAGGAAGGTCTTTATGAATGTGTATGTACCGCCTGCGGTATGGAGCAGCTTGCGGTTGCCTCCCCCATAATTTCCTCACTTGGCTATTCTTATACTGATAGCGATAACGAAAGAATTTCTGTTTCCAACGGTTACACAGTAAACACAGAAATGGTTGATTTATATAACACCGTTAACGGAGTTACGCTTGAAATCGGTATTTTCTTCTCAACTCCCGAGGCGGTTAGTGAAGCTTTGCCCACAAGCCTAAAGGACGTTCAGTATTTTTCAAATCAAGGTAGAAACATCTACTCAACCTATGATTACATAATTCGTTTTCCTTCTAAAAGTAGCAACAGTTACTCCCGCTACGCAGATGCGGAATTTGTAGCTTGTGCGTTTTTATATGACGGAGAGGAATATTTTTTCTTCCAGGGCAGTGCCGAGGATACAGCTGCAACTGTTTTACAAAGCGGTCTTACAACCACAACTCTTTGCAAAATCACAGGTGATACTCCCCATACTCACACGGGCGAGTGGGTTCTAACTTCTGCCACCTGTACTACCCCTGCCGTAAAGGAAAAGGTATGTCCGGAGTGCGGTGAAACGGAAGCTATCGTTGACGAAAGCATCCCGGGTCACACCTGGAGTGATTGGCAAGAGGGCTTTTTATACATCGAAAGAGTCTGCACAACCGACGGATGTGACACTACACAAAGGCTTGATTACCAAAATATAACAAGCTCCGTTGTTACCTCTCCATCAACTCAAATTGCATTTGAGGGTCAAGCGTGGGGCGCATACAACACACCTAACCTTGTTAACGGAGTATGGGACGAGGAAAACAGTAATACCGTTTGTCCTAAGGCGGTTGACTGTACCGTAACCGTAACACTAAATGAAAGCGTATGCTTTGATAGGATATACGTAAAGAATAGAGGATATGCCTCCGTAATAGTCGAGGTGTTCTACGACGGTGACTTTGATTATACCACTGTCGCTACCTTAAATTCTGTTTCGGGTACCGTTTCCGAGGTAGCTATTCCGTATGCTACCGTATACTCTACAATGAGCATCTGCGCGGTTAGAATTACATTGGATAATCCAAGCAACGGAACGGACTACTTTGAAGAGATAGCATTTGTGACCGTTCCAAATCATAGCGAATATACTAAGACAGATACTGTCACTGTAAGCTATAATACAGGCTCCGGCTATTTTGAAAATGAGTTTGATTCCGAAATATACGTTGACACAAGCACTACATTCACAGCTCATCCTGTTCCTGTTAACGCAAACAAATCCTTGCTTTTCACAGGTTGGTTTAAGGATGTAAACTGCACAACCCCTGCAAGTGCTGAGGATGTTTACGAAAGCGACACTACACTCTATGCAGGATGGGTTGAAAATACCGCCTGCACGGACGGTACAAATAACCACACGGTTAACACCTGGAATGACGATGTTCCTGCAACCTGCTATTCAACAGGCTCCAAGTCGGGCATTTGTATAAGCTGCGGTAAAACCGTTACAGAAACAACACAAACAGTTCCACATACAGAAGTGATACTTCCTTCTGTTGACCCAACCTGTATTGACACAGGCTTGACAGAGGAAACCGTATGCTCTGTTTGTGATGTGCATATAAGCGGTGGCGAGTTAATTGCTCCAACAGGCATTCACTCTTACAGTGACGATGCTTGGACTACGGTTGTTAACGCAACAAAGTACACAAACGGTCTTGCAACAGGCAACTGCTCCGTTTGTAGCGCCGAGGGTGAAAAGGTATTACCTTATACCGCCACCGTAGAAGAGCTTTCCGTTAACAACGTAGGTGTTGAATATACAGGCGGAAAATACACAAACGAGATTTTTACAAACCTCTCTCCTCTTGGCAGAGTTTATGCTACGTCCTTCTTTACCGGAACTGAGGCTGGCTATGCAATCGACAAGGATTATAACACCTTCTGGAACGCTGACACTTATGTTGACGGAGCTGACTATTCCTCTGACTACATTGAACTAGAGCTTCCCACAAGGTATGATATTGGTGTTATCTCATTAACTGTTCCTAACTATTCCTCATACGAGTTAGGTGATGCTTGCTACGTTTCCTACAATATTGAATATTGGAATGAGGACACACAGGCTTGGATTTACATCGGCACAGTTTCAGACAAGGATGCAACTCCTATGGGAGCTAACTGTGAGGCAATCTTAACACTTGACGCCCCTGTAAACGCACAAAAGATAAGAGCGCGCGTTGCTCACGCATCCCGCTATGCTCCCGCAGTTGTTTACGAGCTTGCAGTGTACGGTAAGGCAAATGGATTTGACTACTCTATTGAATCCGTTGCAGGTCAGGCAAGCGTTACAATCTCAGGCAAATATAATGACTGGGTAAGCGGTGGCGAAGCATTAACAGACAATAACCTTTCTACATACTGGGCAACCGACAGGCGTACTAACGAAACACCTTGGGCTATTTTAGAGTTCAGCCAAGACAAATATATTGCTTGTGTTCAGGTTGCGATTGCTACCAAGTCAAACCGTATATTCACCATTGAGGTTTATGAAAATGGTGAATGGGTACAAATCGGTGGCAATTACAACGCTAACGGTGTTGTAGGCGGAAACATAATATCGAACCAAGGCTCGGTTTCCATTTTCAATATTGATATTGAGAAAACTATTTCAAAAATCAAATTCACCTTAACAAACGAGCCTGTATATTGGGAAAGCTACGTTTACGAAATTACTCCATATACAGTTTCCGGTGCTGTTAACGATGCTTCAACCTTAGAGTGCAAGCACGTGCTTTTGACAACAAACGAGGTTGTGGCTCCTACCTGTTCATCCACAGGCTATAGCTTAATGAAATGCTCAGGCTGTGGTGTTGAATTCAAGACAAATGCTAAGGATAAGCTCACCCATAGCTTTGGCGAATATGCAATTTCAACTCCTGCAACATCAACAACCGTAGGCACAAAGATAGCAAGCTGTGCTAACTGTGATGCTACCTGTACGGTGACCTACGAGGAAGGCTATGAGGCTCCCGTTGTTACACCGTACCGCCACGACGCTCCCGCTGCGTGGGCGCAAACCTTTGATGACGGTAACTACTCAGATACCTACGATTGGGTAATTCCTCAGCTTCAAAAGTACGGCTATCGTGCTACTGCTCTTCTTTCAATCACATATGCTAACACCCATGTTTCCGCTTGGAATGAGCGCTTAAATAGCGGTGTGTTTGATTTAGGCTCACACTCATATAATCATTTGAATATTTACAGCGGTGGCGTAAATGCTACTGACTTACTCTCCGATGTTGTTATGGCACAGTATTGGCTCAGAAGCAATTTCAAGGGTCAAAAGGTCGTTACCTTTGCCACACCTAACGGTGTAACCTCTGATGATGTTGCTAGGTATTTGGCAGGTATTTTCGTGGCTAACCGTAACGGTGGTCAAGGTTATGCCTTCTACAATGTAATTTCTGACCTTGATAATGGCAGGGACACTTGGGGTAGCCTAAACACCTACGTTTCCAAGAGGGACCAAACAGAGGGCGACTATGTATTTACAAATGCTGACGGAAGCATAATTTACACTCTTGACGAAAACGGAAGCTACGTAATTAATGATACATATGCTAACATAGGCATTAACTACGTATTTGACGAAAGTGCTGAAACCTTTGTAAACAAGGGCTATTCAGCAGGTACTTACTACTATGCTTCCGAGGATTACAGATATGACTTCTATGAGGTTGGCTCTTATAATTTGGTTGACGGCGAGTTTGTATTTGTAAACGACAACAGCGGTGAGTTTAGACTTGTTAAAGCAACTATCGGCTCTTACGAAAGCGCAATTGATACTCTTGTATCTAACGGTGCCTTTACAGTTGAGTGCATACACACCCTTGGTTATCAGTCCAACAACATGATTTATTCAAGCTACAATTCAACAATTTCTAAGTTTGAATATCTTGCAAAGCGCGGTGTTTGGGCACCTTCCTACCAAGACCTTGTCCTCTACTTGAAGGAAGCTGAAAGCACTAAGATTGAAACAGTCGCAAGAACTGACGACTCTATTACAATCAACGTAACTGATGAGCTTGACAACTATATGTTTGACTATGCTTTGACTGTTAAGGTTGATATTAGTGACTCCTGGAAATCCGTTGTTGTTACACAAAACGGTGTTGAAATTCCTCTTGTTGATATTGACACATACCGTGCAAGCAAAAACATGTCAACCGTATCATGTGCTATTGAGGGCGGACACCTTTACATTGATGTTGTTCCTGACGGTGGCGAGGTAGTTATCACTGCCGAAGCAACACTTGAAGAAACAAGTAGCGATAACGCAGAGATTAGCGTTGATATTTGGGACATTTTAGGTTAAACGAAATCAGGACTAACGCAAAAGCATTAGTCCTGATTTTATATCAAAAGGCTATGCAATCGCATAGCCTTTTTGTAATTAGAATATAACCTTTTTAAATGCTTTCTTACCACGTCTTACAACTAAGCCGTTTACAAGCTCTTCCTTTG
>JAZSGX010000053.1:0-49898 GCA_045532975.1 Eubacteriales bacterium
CTCATATGCTTGAGGTTTCTCCTGATTTTGCATCAACTCAGCCAAAGATTGAGGTACATCAGCTTGGTATCGGCGGTAAAGAGCCACCTGCAAGACTTGTGTTTGACGGTGTTGAGGGTGACGCTGTTGCTGTTTGTATGATTGACCTTGGCAACCGCTTCCGTCTTATCTGTGCAAGCATTGAGCTTGTAAAACAGCCTAAGCCAATGCCAAAGCTCCCTGTTGCAAGAATTATGTGGAAGCTAAAGCCCGACCATGCAACTGGCGCTGCTGCTTGGATTTATGCCGGTGGCGCACACCACACGGTTGTTTCAAGCGCTATAACCGTTGACGATGTTCGCTTGTTTGCTAAGCTCACAGATACAGAGCTTGTTGTAATCGACGAAAATACAGACCTTAACAAGCTTCAAAGCGAGCTTGATATGTTAGACCTCATGGCTAAGCTTAAATAAAATTGCTTGAAAGAGCTATTTTAAAACAGCTAAAATAAAATTAAAAGAGGAAATTGATATGAAGAAGAGAACATTGCTTATCTTGTCAATGGCTTTTGCGCTTGTGTGCGTGCTTGCAATTTCCGCAAGTGCAGTATCAACTACGGGCAACATTGACTATGAGGAAAAGGCGACCTTGAAGGATGGCACCGTTTTGCCAATCTATGACGAGGACAAAAACCCACTTATCTGGTACATCAGCGGTACTGAAACCGTAACCGTTGACGGTGTGGAAACAACTAAAAATATTTATTCAAGCGTTGTTTCTACCGCTACAAAGGCAAACCCGGATAAAAACGGATATTACGTAGTATATAACGGTCCGACCAATACATATACCGGCGCAACAGGAGAAAAGCTCCAATACCATTACAGCCAATCTATCTACATTAAGCACATAACCGACACAAGCGTTAACGTTTTGTGTAAGGACGTTATGATAGTGGCGAATATGCGTGGCGTTAACGTTGGAGACTTCCAGGGCGGTACAATTAACAAGCTCCAGTATCTATACGCACCTGATTGTATGGTAAAGAGCGGTGACCTTAGATATTGCGGGGATTTGTTGGTTGCTGACTATACACAATCCACATCATTAAGGCTTTTGATGACCGAAATTATTAAAACGAAGACCTGTGATTTGAGGCTTCCTACTCTTGAACCTGTGCTTGATGAAAACGGTGTGCTTGTGAATGCCTTTACTGTTGCATCCTTCTGTTTCCAGGGCTCACAAAGAACGGTAATTGAGCTTCCCAAAACACTTTATGCAATTGAGAAAAACGCATTCCAAAACTGCAGCAAGCTGACGTCTCTTGGCTACACACCTTATCTTACAATTATCGGTAATGACGCTTTCCACAATGCAAGCTCTATTACAGGAATTGACTTTAAGAGTTTGCCTCTTCAGTCTATTGGCGAAAGAGCCTTTTGGAACGCGGGTCTTCAAGCGGAAATCCAGCTTCCAAGCACCTTGACTAATGTTGGAACTAGAGCCTTTTACCAGGCTAAGCTTGTAAAGTCCATTACTCTTCCTGAAAATCTTGTTACTCTTGGAGGAGAAGCGTTTAGAGAGATTACTTCTCTTGAATACTTTGACTTTAACGGCTTTGAAATGGAAACGATAGGTGACTATTTCTTTTGGAAGAATAGCTCCTTGAGGGCAGTTTCTCTCCCTGAGGGACTAAAATCCTTTGGCACAAGACCGTTTGAAAACTGCACTAAGCTTGAGATACTTTATTTGCCCGACGGTTTAACTCAATTAACCTATTTCCAAGGACTTAAAAAGCTTTATTTTGTAAACGACCCATTCTCGATTGATTGGTACGACGGTATTTTTGACAGTGAAAACTGGGGCGGACAAAAGCCGCAAAAGCCTGAAATTTATTATATGCCAAGCTCCTTGACAACGCTTGGAGCAGATTTACATTCCTGCTTGAACATAAACAACGTAGTTGTGTTCCCTGAGGGTGTTACTGAAATACCTGAGCAATATACCTTCTTCTCAATTGCGGACAGAAATTTTGTGTTCCTTGGCAATGTTACCTTGTTTAACACAAATTCTACGGGCTTGTCAAATTATTACTTTATCAATGATAGCGTAACGGATGAAGGCTTGACAGGTTCTCGCCAAGACAAGTATCAGCTTTATTTCCATTCCGAGGGCGTACATTTTTGCGAAAAGACTGAGACGGTTACAGAGGCTACCTGTGTAACAAATGAGCTTGCTACAAAGATTTGCTTCTGCGGTGAGGAAATGGGAGAATTTGAGCTTGAGGGCACCTCTCTTGGACATAGCCATACTGTTTATATCGGTATAGTTTACGAAAATTACTTTGCCAACGGCTATTACGGTACACAGTGTGAACGCTGTGACGACGTAAAGGGCGAGGGCGTAGTTGCTCCTATCTTTGAGTGGGTTGGTTACTCCTGCACAGAGGCTGCAATTGGCGGCTCTTACTCAATCACACAGGGTTATAACGTTGACAGAGATGCTCTTGATGCGTATGTGGCACAACAGGGAGAGGGCTTTAGCTTTGGCGTTGTTGCCGCTGTTAATAAAACAGATGGCGAGGTTGCTCCTGATTTGAACACCGAATATGCCTTTGAGTTTAAAAATCTTATCCACGATGCCTTTGACATAAAGGTTACAGGTCTTACAAGCGGTAATCTTACAACAAACATTGTTTTGTGCGCGTATGTGGTTGACAACGGAAAAGCTTTCTACCTTGACAACGGTGTAACTGTTGATAAGCTGACAGGATTTTCCTACGAAGACGTTTTAGCAATGCAAAAATAAAAAATAACCTCACGGGCATTTTCCCGTGAGGTTGGCTTTATAAAATTATAAAGGAGGATTTTATGAGAAAAATTCTTTTAATCCTTACTCTTTCCGTAAGCCTTGCGTGTCTTTTTGCTATGTGCGTGGGCGCTACGGTAATTATCTCAGAAAATAACGTTGACGAGGGCGGAGATATTGTAGCGGATTGGGTGTGCACGGTTACTGACATTCAAGATATTTGCTCGGTGGACGTTACTTACAAGTCAACAAGCGGCGAAATGATTGTGGGTAAGATTTATTATCTTATCGGTCTTTGGGAGCAGCAAAACAAAAGGCAGATAGAAATTATTTATTTGCCCGAGGACTTTGATATGGAAAATACCGTTTATTTCTTTGATAAAATTGATTTAAACGGGGACGGTGAGTATGGCTATAACGAGCTTATAAAGGGTACTCGCGGCTCTGCCTTTTACATAAAGAAATACACCGCCTTTGAAAATAACACATTTTCGGGCGAGGTTGACGTGAAGGCTGAGCTTAGGTCTGTATCCTATTCCAAATATTTGACGTATTTCGGTCATAACGCTTTTTCCGGCTGTGGCTTGTTAAAAAATGTTACATACAACGGCAAGGAGGTAGAGGAATACACCTGCATAATTTCTCCAGCCGTTGATAATATTATGAACGGTGTTTTTGGCGGTGACGGTACGAGCTTGACATCAAACAATATCACCCCCGACTTTACCCGCATTGTTTTTGAGGACAGGGAAAACAGCGTTGGCTTTGGTCAATATTGCTTTACCCGTGGCGTGGCTGAGGAAATTGTGTTTGGTAAGGGAAAGTATAATATTTACGGTCAGGATAGAATTGCTTTGCAATTTGTGGCTGACGGCTCAAGCGAATATTCTCTTAAAACAATAGTGGTATCAAAGGATACGATACTTGCAAACGGTACAATCTCTTGGTACACAGGCGAATATGACGTTGTTGTTTTAGGGCTTGAGGATGAAAGCGCGTCCCTTTACGAGGCTAACTGTAAGAGCGTGCTTGCTAACGCCAAGAGCGTTACCTATAACCCCTGCTACTTTGGTCACACTGAGGCAGAGGATGACTTCAACTGTGAAACTGCCCTTGTGTGTCCCGCTTGCCTTGATTACGTGTATGTGGAAGCGATAACGCACACTCTTGGCGGTGGCATTGATTTAACCGATTTATTTGTAGGCGGATGCACCTACGTTGGTTGCACAAATGACGGCTGTATGGTACGTGAGGAAATGTCATTTAAGGCTGTGTTTGAATGGAAGGGCTATTCCGCATCGACCTATGGGGACACCTGCTCCTTGACACAGGGCTACAAAATCAACAGGGAAAGCTACAATATCGTAAAGGAATATATTAGCGATTTTTCCATAGGAATTTTAGCGGCCGTGAATAAGAGCGGTGAGGCGTTTGTGCCTGATTTTAACAGCGAGAGCGTTATTTCCGCTAAGCTTGGCAGTGTGGTTAACGACTATGTTGACGTTAAGATAATCGGCGTTCCAAGCGTTGCCGCGGACACGAATTTGGTGTTCTGCATTTACGCAAAAATGGACGGAAAGATATATTATTTAGAAAACGGTATGGCTAAAAGCGATGCTTTGGGAATTAGCTATGCTATGGCACAAGAGAACGCTACGATATAGCTTATATATAATAAATAATGAAAGCTTTCGACAAGGCGTGACTTGTTAAAAAATAAGAAAAATGCTCTTTTGCAAAAATGCAAAGGGGCGTTTTTTGATGAATATGTATGAATAATTATTATTCAATATTCAAAAAATATACATATTTTGTAGGCTATTTTTTACTAAACAGTATGATGTCATAAGGCGATTATTATATAAATACAATAAAAACAAAAAAATATCAAAAAAGGTATTGACAAATGACGAATAAAGATATATAATACAAATCGTAAAAAATGAATAATATTTCACTTGGAGGAATTTAAAATGGATAAGTCAAAAATTAAAAAGGTTGTTCTTGCATACTCAGGAGGTCTTGATACATCAATTATCATTCCGTGGTTGAAGGAGAACTACAATAACTGTGAGGTTATCGCTGTCAGCGGTAACGTTGGTCAGGCTGACGAGCTTGAGGGTCTTGAGGAAAAGGCTATCAAGACAGGTGCTTCAAAGTGCTACATTGAGGACTTAACTGAGGAGTTTGTTGACGACTATGTTATCCCAACCGTTCAGGCTGGCGCACTTTATGAGGAATATATGCTCGGCACATCCTTTGCGCGTCCTGTAATCGCAAAGAGAATTGCAGAGATTGCTATTAAAGAGGGTGCAGACGCTATTTGTCACGGCTGTACAGGTAAGGGTAACGACCAGGTTCGTTTTGAGCTTACCATTAAGGCTTTCGCTCCCGATATGCCAATTATCGCTCCTTGGAGAGAGTGGACAATCAAGTCCCGTGAGGAGGAGATTGAATATGCAGAGGCACACAACGTACCTCTTAAGATTAACCGTGAGACAAACTACTCAAAGGATAAGAACCTTTGGCACTTGAGCCACGAGGGTCTTGACCTTGAGGATGCAGGTAACGAGCCACTTTATGAAAAGGATGGCTTCCTTGAAATGGGCGTTTCCCCAATCAAGGCTCCTGATGCTCCTACATACGTTGAGCTTGATTTTGTACAGGGTAAGCCTGTTGCAATCAATGGCGAGAAGATGAGCGCTAAGAACATTATCTTAAAGCTTAACGAGCTTGGCGGCGCTAACGGTATTGGTTTACTTGACATTGTTGAAAACCGTTTGGTTGGTATGAAGTGCCGTGGTGTATATGAAACTCCCGGCGGAGCTATTCTTTACGCGGCTCACAGCTACCTTGAAACAATCTGCCTTGACAAGATGACAATGCACGAAAAGCAGAAGCTCTCCATCACCTTTGCAGAGCTTGTATATAACGGTCAGTGGTTCACACCTCTTCGTGAGGCTTTGACAGCCTTTGTTGACAAGACACAGGAAAACGTTACAGGTAAGGTAAGACTTAAGCTCTATAAGGGCAACATCATCAAGGCAGGCGTATGGAGTGACTATTCACTTTACTCCGAGGAAATCGCTACCTTCGGTGAGGACAATGTTTACAACCAAGCTGATTCCGCAGGATTTATCAACCTCTTTGGCTTGCCAATCAAGGTTCAGGCTCAGGTAAACGCAAGGAACAAGAACAAATAAAAACGAAACGTGGGGGGCTTGGCTCCACCGCTAAAGAAATAAACAAGACAGGGGCGAGCATTGCTCGTCCGTACTTGTTATAAAAGGGGACATAAAAATGGATAAAATGTGGGCAGGAAGATTTGAAAAGGCTCTTGACAAGCAGGCTGACGATTTTAATTCTTCCATTCATTTCGACTCGAAAATGTACAGGCAGGACATTCGCGGCTCCCTTGAGCACGCGCTTATGCTTTGCACCTGTGGTATTTTAACCCAAACGGAATATGAAAAAATTACCGAGGGTCTTAACTCCATTCTTGAGGATTTGGACAGTGGCAAGCTCGCATTTGATATGGATGCCGAGGACATACATATGTTTGTTGAGGCAGAGCTGACAAAGAGAATAGGTGACTTTGGTAAAAAGCTCCACACTGCAAGGAGCCGTAATGACCAGGTTGCCCTCGACCTTCGCCTTTATATGCGTGACGAGGCGGAGAAAATTGTTAGCCTCTTGCGTGAGCTTGTTGGCACGATTAAGGAAAAGGCAGAGGCAAATCAAGACGCGATTATGCCGGGCTACACTCACCTTCAAAGGGCGCAGCCTGTGACCTTTGCCCACCATTTGCTTGCTTACTGTATGATGTTTTTGCGCGATATTACAAGGGTTGAGGATGCTAAAAAGAGGATGAATTATTCTCCTCTCGGCTCTTGCGCCTTGGCAGGCACAACCTACCCCACAAACAGAGATATGGTAGCAAAAAATCTCGGCTTTGACGGTATTACAATGAACTCCATTGACGGTGTTACCGACAGGGACTATTGCATTGAGCTTGAAGGCGCATTTCCTACAATTATGATGCACCTGTCAAGATTTTCTGAGGAGATTATTTTGTGGTCAAGCTGGGAATTTAAGTTTGTTGAGCTTGACGACTCCTATACCACAGGCTCGTCCATTATGCCACAGAAGAAAAACCCGGATATGGCGGAGCTTGTCCGCGGTAAGACAGGCAGAGTTTATGGCGACTTAATGGCTACCTTGACAATGCTAAAGGGTATTCCCTTGGCGTACAACAAGGATATGCAGGAGGACAAGGAGGCTATTTTCGACGCAACGGAAACGGTTATCAAGTGCTTACAGGTGTTCATTCCTATGGTTAAGACAATGACACCTATTAAGGAAAATATGTACCGTGCGGCAGGCAAGGGCTTTATTAATGCAACGGACTTGGCTGACTACTTAACAAAGAAGGGCTTGCCCTTTAGGTCTGCTTACAAGATTGTCGGCACTATCGTTGGCGAGTGCATTAAAAAGGATTTGACCTTAGAGCAAATGGATTTAGATAGCTATCGCGCTCACTCCGATTTGTTTGAGAGCGACTTATATAACGAAATTTCTCTTGAAACCTGCGTGGCTAAGAGAATTTCAAGGGGCTCCACGGGCTATGGGTCCGTCAAGGAGCAAATCGCTTACGTAGAGGAGCAGCTAAAATGAAAAAGGTATTTATAGACGGTAAGGCAGGCACAACGGGCTTGCGCATAGAGGAAAGGCTTAGCGGACGTGACGATATTGAAATTGTTACCATTCCCGAGGAGCTAAGAAAGGACCCACAGGCAAAGAAGGAGATTTTAAACTCTGTTGACATAGCCTTCCTTTGCTTACCCGATGCGGCGGCTATGGAGTCCGTTAGCTTAATTGAAAACGAAAACGTGGTGGTTATAGACACCTCCACTGCTCACAGAACTAATCCTGCTTGGGCATACGGCTTTCCTGAGCTTGATAAGTCCTTTGAGGAAAAAATAAGAACCAGCAAGAGAATAGCTGTACCCGGCTGTCATGCCAGTGGCTTTATCGCACTTGTTTACCCTCTTGTAAAAAACGGTATCATTTCTCCCAACGCCCTTTTGACAGCCACATCCTTGACAGGCTACTCCGGTGGGGGCAAGAAAATGATTGCTGACTACGAAAGTGACGAGCTTGATATGCTTTTACAGGGACCAAGACAGTATGGTTTAGGTCAAAAGCACAAGCATTTGCCCGAAATGGTTAAAATAACAGGTCTTGAAAATGCGCCTGTGTTCTGCCCAATCGTTGGCACCTTCTATTCAGGTATGGAGGTGACAGTTCCTCTTTTTAAGAGTCAGCTTTTAAAGGGCGGAATTGAAGAAATTAAGGAAATTTACAGAAACACATACAACACAGATATCGTTTCTTTTGTAGAGAGTGACGACGAGGAGGGCTTCTTGTCCGCGGTTAAGCTTGAGGGCAAGGATTCTATGCAAATTGAGGTTTACGGTAATGAGGACAGGATTTTGCTCGTTGCCAGATACGATAATCTCGGCAAGGGTGCCTCAGGTGCGGCGGTTGAGTGCTTGAACATTGTTTTGGGCGCCGATAAGACAAAAAATCTCGATATCTAAGGAGAGAAGAAAATGAAAATTATTGAAGGCGGAGTTTGCGCAGCACAGGGCTTTAAAGCCTCAGGTATCCATTGCGGTATCCGTAAAAATAAGGTTAAAAAGGACTTGGCTCTTATTTATTCAAGCACACGCGCAGCTTGTGCGTCAGTTTACACAACAAATAAGGTTAAGGGCGCTCCCTTGACGGTTACAAAAAATAATATTAGTGACGGTTATGCACAGGCGGTTATCTGCAACAGCGGTAACGCAAACACCTGTAACGCAAACGGTATAGAGATAGCAGAGAAGACCTGTGAGCTTATTGCAAGGGAGCTTAACATAAGCGCAAAGGACATAGTTGTTGCTTCCACAGGCGTTATCGGTCAGCCTCTTGATATAACACCTATCAAGGACGGTATTCCCGCTTTGGTTAAGGCTCTCGGTAACAACAGCCAAGAGGCGGCAGAGGGCATTATGACAACGGACACTCGCTTAAAGGAAATCGCCGTTAGCTTCGAGATTGACGGTGTTGAGTGTAAAATCGGCGGTATTGCCAAGGGCTCAGGTATGATACACCCAAATATGGCAACTATGCTCGTGTTTATCACAACCGACTGTAAGATTAGCCCTGAAATGCTGCAAAAGGCGCTTTCGAGCGATATAAAGAACACCTTTAATATGGTTAGCGTTGACGGTGATACATCAACAAACGATATGGTATCAGTTCTTGCAAACGGACAGGCAGGAAATAAGGAAATTACGACACAGGGTGAAGCGTTTGACACATTTATGAAGGCGCTTAACACAGTTACCGTTAACCTTTGTCAAAAAATCGCAGGGGACGGTGAGGGCGCAACAAAGCTCCTTGAATGTGCGGTTAGCGGCGCTTGTGACGAAAATAACGCAAAAATTATTGCAAAAAGCGTTATTTGCTCATCCTTGGTTAAGGCAGCTATGTTCGGCTCTGATGCCAACTGGGGACGTGTGCTTTGCGCTATCGGTTACAGCGGCGCAAATGTTGACGTGAATAAGGTTAAGGTTTCCTTCAAGTCCGCAAAGGGCGAAATCGTCGTTTGCGAAAACGGTGCAGGCGTTGAATTTTCCGAGGAAATCGCAAAGGAAATTTTGCTTGAAAACGAGATTGTAATTAACGTAGAATTAGGTGACGGTGATGCCAAAGCAACCGCTTGGGGCTGTGACTTAACCTATGACTATGTAAAGATAAACGGAGATTATAGAACGTAATGGATATTAATAAGGTTACAAATGCCCAAAGGGCGGAAATTTTAACACAGGCGCTCCCTTACATTAAGAAATACTATGGCAAGACTATCGTTATCAAATACGGTGGAAACGCTATGATTAACGAGGAATTAAAGGAGCAGGTTATGGAGGACATTGTCCTTTTGCACCTGATTGGCGTTAACGTTGTTCTTGTTCACGGTGGCGGTCCTGAAATAACAGACACACTTAAAAAGATTGGCAAGGAGTCCAAGTTTGTCGGCGGACTTCGTGTGACAGACCGCGAAACCGTTGATGTTGTACAAATGGTATTGGCAGGCAAGATTAACAAGACTCTTGTAAACAAGCTTGAAATCAACGGTGGCAAGGCTATCGGTATTTCCGGTCTTGACGGACATATGATTAAGGCGGAGATGAAAAACCCTGAGCTTGGCTATGTGGGTAAGATAAACGAGGTTGACGTTACCCCTATTACCGACCTTATCGAAAAGGGCTATATTCCCGTTGTTTCCACTATTGGTTGTGACGAGCTTGGTAATGTGTATAATATAAACGCTGATACTGCCGCTGCATTTATCGCAGGCAATATGAATGCGGAAAGACTTATTACAATGACGGACATTGAGGGTATTTTAAGAGACAAGGACGACCCACACTCCGTTATTCAAGAAATCGACATTAAGGGCTGCTACGAGCTTTTTGAAACAGGCATTATCGGTGGCGGTATGATACCTAAGGTTGAGTGCTGTATTGAGGCAATCCGCAAGGGTGTTAAGACTGTTACTATTCTTGACGGACGTGTCCCCCACGCATTGCTTATTGAAACCTTGACAAACGAGGGTGCTGGTACAATGGTTGTAGAGGAGCTTGGCAAATGAGCATTAAGGAAATAGATAAGAGCTTTGTGGCAAACACCTATGCCCGCTTTGATTTGGAAATCAGCCACGGTAAAGGCTCTCTTGTGTACGACACAGAGGGCAAGGAATATATAGATTTGTCCTCGGGTATTGCGGTAAATACCTTTGGAATGTGCGACCCTGTGTTTATAAATGCGGTTAACGAGCAATTAAACAAGTGTCAGCATACCTCTAACTTATATTATTCCGAGCCTTGCGCCCGCTTGGCTCAAATTCTGTGCGAGCGCACAGGAGCAAAAAAGGTTTTCTTCGGTAACTCAGGTGCTGAGGCAAACGAGTGCGCTATTAAGGTTGCCCGTTTATGGGGTAGCGAAAATAAGGGCGAAAAGTATTATAATATCATCACCCTCAAAAACAGCTTCCACGGACGCACCTTGACCACATTGTCTGCCACAGGACAGGACGTTTTCCATAAATATTTTAACCCACTTACCGAGGGCTTTTTGTATGCTGAGGCAAATAACGTTGAGAGTGTAGAAAAGCTTTTGATGGAAAACAGGTGTTGCGCTGTTATGATGGAGCTTGTTCAAGGCGAGGGCGGAGTTATGGCTCTTGAGCCTGATTTTGTCAAGGGAGTGTCGCTCCTTTGCGAAAAATACAATGTGCTTATGCTCATTGACGAGGTACAGACAGGCAACGGTAGGACAGGCTCGCTATATGCTTTCCAGCAGTATGGCATCACTCCGGACGTGTTGACTACTGCAAAGGGCTTGGGCGGTGGACTTCCTATTGGCGCGTGCTTAATGTTTGACGGTGTTGACACTGTTTTGGGCGCAGGCTTGCACGGTTCAACCTTTGGCGGCAATCCTGTTGCTTGCGCAGGTGCAATCTCGATTTTGAACAGAATTGACGAGGAATTATTGACACAGGTTAAGGCAAAATCCGAATATATCTTTAATGAGCTTAACGGCGCACAGGGTATAAAGAGCGTTAGCGGCTTGGGTCTTATGATAGGCATTGAAACTGAGGCAGAGGCGTCCCTTGTAATTTCCAAGTGTATGGAAAGAGGACTTTTGCCCATTAAGGCAAAGAATAAAGTAAGATTGCTCCCCCCACTTAATATTCCATTTGATTTGGTTAAAAAATCAGTTGAAATTATTAAAGAGGTAGCAAAGGAGTGTGTACAATGAATTTGAAGGGCAGAGATTTTTTGAAGCTGCTTGACTTTACCCCCGAGGAAATCGGCGGTCTTATCGACTTGGCGGCTGAATTAAAGGACAAAAAGAAAAAGGGCATTCCCCACGCTGAATGCTGTGGCAAGAATATCGCCTTGATATTTGAAAAAACAAGCACAAGAACAAGATGTAGCTTTGAGGTTGCCGCTTACGATTTGGGTATGCACGCAACCTACTTAGACCCTAAGGCTTCCCAAATCGGAAAGAAGGAGAGCATTGCGGACACAGCCCGTGTGCTATCTTCAATTTATGACGGTATTGAATACCGTGGCTACGGTCAAGAAATCGTTGAGGAGCTTGCTAAGTATTCAAAGGTGCCTGTTTGGAACGGACTTACAAACGAGTTCCACCCAACACAGATATTGGCAGATTTTCTAACAATTAAGGAGCATTTTGGTTCTCTCAAGGGCATTAAGCTTGTTTATATGGGGGATGCAAGATACAATATGGGCAACTCCTTAATGGTTGGCGCGGCTAAAATGGGTCTTGACTTTGTGGCTTGCGCTCCAAGGAAGTATTTCCCCGACCAAGCCTTGATTGATGAGTGCCAAAAAATAGCAAAGGAAACAGGTGCAACCCTTTCCTTTGAGGAAAATCCCGACGTGGCAGTTAAGGGCGCAAATGTTATCTACACAGACGTGTGGGTATCAATGGGCGAGCCTGTGGAGGTATGGCAGGAAAGAATAAATGACCTGTCCCCATATCAAGTAAATAAAGAATTGATGGCAAAGGCAGACAAAAACGCAGTATTTATGCACTGCTTACCCGCTTACCACGACCTTAACACCGAGGTAGGCTCCGAAATGGGCGAAAGGTTCGGCAGACGCGATATGGAAGTAACCGATGAGGTGTTCGAGTCCCCGCAATCTATCGTGTTCCAAGAGGCGGAGAACAGGATGCACACCATAAAAGCAGTAATGTTGGCAACATTGTAATGTTGCCAACATTACTGCAGTGAAATTCGCCTATGGCGAGTGAAATTCTGCTTCGCAGAGTGAAATGTTGCAGGGCAACGTGAAATTTTTTGCTACGCAAAAAGCCGTATTTTTTGATAACACAAAAGGTGTACGTATGGGCGTACACCTTTTCTGTTAATTCTTTTTACCTTTGATAGTATTCCGATAAATTTCCGCCGTCTGCCATAGCCTCCATCCTTGAGGGAGGGGGACCGCAACGCAGAAACAAAAGTCACCGCCTAAGCAAGTTAAGCGGTGGAAGGAGTTATGTGTTTTAAAAAAATTAGCTTTTTTTACCTTTGATGCTTTCCCAATAAGCTTTCGCGGTAAGCTCCGTCTTATTATTCCCATACTCATAGTATTTAGCTCCCTTTAAGTCATCGGGCAAATACTGTTGCTCAACGTAAGAGTTAGGGTAATCGTGTGGGTATTTGTAGCCCTTAAACAATGGTGCTTGCAAATGCACGGGTGTGTCCTGACCCTTGCCGTTTTTGATGTCCTCGCTGGCTCTTGCAATGGCAAGATAAGCGCTATTTGATTTCGGTGCTGTTGCAAGCATTATGGCACAGTTAGCCAAGGGTATTCTTGCCTCGGGTAAGCCAAGCTCACGGGCGCTTTGGCAAAGAGCATATGTAATTTGTCCTGCCTGTGGATAAGCCAAGCCAATGTCCTCGCTGGCAATAACCTGCAAGCGTCTGCAAGCGGAAATTATATCTCCACCCTCCAATAGTCGTGCAAGATAGAATACTGCACCGTCAGGGTCGGAGCCACGAATAGACTTCTGCAAGCCGGAAAGCAGATTATGATGCACATCACTGTCCCTGTCAAACATACCAGCACTGACCGACGGGATAAATTCTCTTGCAACATCCTCGGTTATCTCGTTATCGCTTGCAAAATATGCGCCCTCAAAAAGGGTAAGCGCGTGGCGTACATCTCCACCTGAGCAGGAGGCTAAAAATTCAAGAGAGGAGTCGGTTGCTTTTTTGCACAAGCTGTTTTCCTTGTTCAACACGTCAAGCGCACGCGCCAAAACAGGCACAATTTCCTTTGAGCTGACGTGCTTAAATTCAAACACAGAGCAACGGGAAATCAACGCATCATAAATAGCAAAATAAGGATTTTCCGTAGTTGAAGCTATCAAGGTAACTCGCCCGTCCTCGATAAATTCAAGTAAGGATTGCTGCTGCTTTTTGTTAAAATACTGTATTTCGTCAAGATAGAGCAAAATGCCCTTTGTGGCAAAAACAGAGTCCGCCTTTGCAATAACGTCTTTCACGTCTGACAGGGATGCGGTGGTTGCATTTAAGCGAAATAGCTCCATACCCGAATTTTTGGCAATGATGTTTGCAACCGTTGTCTTGCCTGTGCCGGGAGGGCCGAAAAATATCATATTGGAAATTCTACCGGAGCCAAGCATTCTCGTTATAACTCCCCTTGGGGAAACAAGATGGCTTTGTCCTGCAACCTCAGAAAAGGAGGTGGGGCGCAAAAGCTCCGCTAAAGGCTTAGTGTTCATTTTATACCTCGTTAAAATTTACTAAGACAATTTTATCATAGAAATGACAAAAAATCAATACAATACTATTGTAAATATGAAGTGGCAGAGGAGAAAATATGAACAAAAAAGAGCTTGGCGACATTTTCAAGGCGTTGACCTTGTTTTTTATTTTGACGGTTGTTTCCTTGGTGATGATTTTTGCCAAATTTGAACAAGGGGTCAAGGATTTTTGGGAAAATGAGCAAAATTCCACCGAGATTGGCGAGACGGGAGCAAATGAAGAAAAAAGCAAATAAAATGGGCGGAGTATTTGCTCTTTTTACTGTAATTTCCGTTGGCTTGTCCCCCCACCCTTTCATTTTGATTTTATGCTATCTTATACACGAGCTTGGTCACATTTTCTTTGCACGCTTAATGGGGGCAAGGATAGAAAAGCTACATATGGGCTCCTTTCATCTGAGCCTTTCCTATGATGCCAGCTCTCTTTCCTATAAAAGAGAAATTTTGGTAGAGGCAGGGGGCATAATTTTTAACCTGTTAAGCGTGCTTTTACTTTTATTATTCCCCTCTTTCGGAGAAGGGCGGGAGTTCTTTTTGATATGCAGTATTTCCTTAGCATTGATGAATTTATACCCTGTTTCAATTCTTGACGGCGGAGGCATACTAAAAAACCTGCTTTTGTGCATTTTGGCGGGGGACGTGGCTGAAAAAGTGGCAAAATTAGTATCATTCATATGTGCAATTTTGATGTGGCTCATAGCGGTTTACGTTCAAATAATTTTCCACGCAAGCCCTTCCTTTTTTGTCATTTCAGTGTTCCTCTTAATCAAGCTGTGCTTTTCCTATATATAGATATGCGTGCGTGTGTGCATTTTAGTTAAAATTTTGAAAGATTTTTCCCCGTAACTATTGCAGAATCGACAATAATCTGCTATAATGCAATTGATTTACCTCTAAAGGGCATTTAAAGAAGATACTTGCCACGGTAGATTATTCTATGAAAGAACGGGGAGAGAAATGAACGAAAAAAAGATCATTGAGCTAAAGAACGTAGCCAAGTCCTATGATGGCGAGGTTATTCTTGACCACATCAATCTTGACGTGCACGAAAAGGAGTTTATGACTCTTTTGGGTCCAAGCGGATGCGGTAAGACTACAACACTTCGTATAATCGCAGGCTTTGTTACACCGGATGTAGGAGACGTGGTATTTGAGGGCGTTAGAATTAACGATATCCCGGCATACAAGCGCCATGTAAACACCGTATTCCAAAAGTATGCTTTGTTTCCGCACTTGAATGTTTATGAAAACATTGCTTTTGCTCTTCGATTGAACAAGATATCGGAAGAAGAAATTTTTGAACGAGTTGAAGAAATGCTCGCTATGGTTAACCTAAAGGGCTTTGAAAAGAGGGATGTTAATTTGCTCTCAGGCGGTCAGCAGCAGCGTGTTGCCATTGCCCGCGCGCTTATTAACAAGCCAAAGGTGTTGCTCCTTGACGAGCCACTTGGCGCCCTTGACCTAAAGCTCCGTAAGGATATGCAGAACGAGCTTAAAAATATACAAAGAAAAACAGGCATTACCTTCATTTACGTTACTCACGACCAGGAGGAGGCGCTTTCCATGTCTGATACCGTTGTTGTTATGGCGGACGGTAAAATTCAGCAAATCGGCACTCCTACCGATATTTATAACGAGCCGCAAAACGCTTTTGTTGCCGACTTTATCGGTGAGAGTAACATCATTGACGGTATTATGCTTGAGGACTATAAAGCTAAATTCTCAGGTCACGTTTTCGAGTGTCTTGACAAGGGCTTTGAGAAAAACGAGCGTGTTGACGTTGTCGTTCGTCCTGAGGACGTTGACGTTGTTTCCCCCGAAAAGGGTATGCTAAAGGGCATTGTTACCTCCGTTACCTTTAAGGGCGTACACTACGAAATTATTGTAAATATCAACAATTTCAAGTGGATGATACAGTCAACTGACTACGTTGAGCCTAACCAACAAATCGGTATTTATATCGAGCCTGACGCTATTCATATTATGAAAAGGTCTGAATATTCGGGTCAGTTCGGTGACTATTCGTCCTTCAGTGACGAGCTGGACAAGCTATCCGATATAAGCGAGGAGGAAGAGTAAGCAAGTGACAAAAAAGAGCTTTATGCAAAGAGCTGCAGCCGCGCCCCACGTGGTATGGGCAGTGTTGTTTATAATTGCTCCCTTGATTTTTGTTGTTTATTACGCATTTACCGACAAGGACGGCACATTTACCTTTGATAATATAGGGGAAATGTTCCAAGCCAGCTACTTAGAGGTGTTTTTGCGTAGCCTTTGCTTTGCCTTTTTAGCGACGGTTATTTGCTTGATTATCGCTTATCCCATTGCTTATTTTATCGCAAAGACAAAGCCAAAAACACAAAAAATCCTCATTATGTTAGTTATGCTGCCTCAGTGGCTTAACTTCCTAATCCGTACATATTCTTGGATGGCACTTTTAGAGGATACAGGCATTATAAACACAGTTTTGGGTGTGTTCGGCATTGGACCCTTCCATATGATAAACACATCAGGCGCAGTTATTTTAGGTATGGTATATAATTACCTACCGTTTATGATTATTCCGTTACACTCGGTTATCAGCAAAATTGACCCTAAGCTTTTGGAGGCGGCATCTGACCTTGGCTGCAGCCCCTTGCGCGTTATTACAAGGGTTGTTTTGCCCCTTAGCGTTTCGGGTATTATTTCGGGCGTTACAATGGTATTCGTTCCGTCAATCAGTACCTTCTACATTTCACAAAAGCTTGGCGGAGGTAACTTTGACTTGATTGGTGATACAATTGAGCGTCAGTTCCAAACCGCATATAACTATAACTTAGGCGCGGCTATGTCCTTTGTGCTTATGCTCATTATCATCGTTAGCATGGCGATAATGAACAGGTACACAGGTGAGGATGACGGAGGTGTGGTTGTATGAAAAAGAAAAGACTTTTCGGCAATATTTACACAACCCTTGCCTTCATTTTCCTATATATGCCTATTGCGGTGCTTATTTTGTTTTCCTTTAACTCATCAAACAGCACCAGCGAGTTTGAGGGCTTTTCCTTTAAGTGGTACGGTGAGCTGTTTAGCGACTCCGCTACCTTAAATGCGCTTAAAAATACACTTATTTTGGCGATTTTGTCTGCCTTGATTGCCACGGTTATCGGTACTATGGCGGCATACGGCATACACAAAATGCGCAATAAGCACTTAAAGAGCAGTATTATGTCCGTTACCAAAATACCTATGATAAATCCTGAGATTGTTGTGGGTATTTCTATGATGCTTTTGTTTGTATTTGTGGGCGGTATTGTTGGCTCACAGTCAAACCTTGGCTTCGGTACGGTTTTGATTGCACATATCACCTTTAATTTGCCTTACGTTATTTTGTCCGTTTTGCCTAAGTTTAAGGAGATGGACAAGTCCCTGCCTGAGGCGGCGCAGGACCTTGGCTGTACCCCTGTGCAATCATTTTTCAAGGTTGAATTGCCATCTATTTTGCCCGGTATTATCTCCGGCTTGATTATGGCGTTTACCCTGTCCCTTGACGATTTCGTTATAAGCTATTTTACTATCGGTAGTGGCTTTGAAACCTTGCCGATTAGAATTTATTCAATGACCAAAAAGCGCGTTACCCCCGATATGTACGCCCTGTCAACCCTTATTTTTGTGTCTATTCTTGTGCTTTTGCTCCTTTCCAATTTGGTGTCGGACAAGAACAGAGAGAAGATGTCCAAAAAGGCAAAGAAGGTTTCTAAAATCGTTGTCGGCTCTATCTTTGGGGTTATTGCTGTTATTACCATTGTGGTGCTTATCGTTTCCGCAGGCACGAAAACCCTTGTGTTAAACGTGTATAACTGGGGCGAGTACATCTCCGACGGCGGTGACGACTCCTTAGACGTTAACAAGGCTTTTGAGGAATACTATGAAAATTGGTATTTGGAAAAGCACGGCGAGGAGGTTAACGTTACCGTTAACTATACAACCTACGCCAGCAATGAGGACTTGTACGCTAAGCTAAAGAGCGGTGCAACAGGCTATGACGTTATCATTCCGTCAGACTATATGATTGAAAGATTGAAGTCCGAGGGCTTGATACAGAAGCTTGACTTAAATAAAATTCCAAATTACGCAAACATCAAGGACGAGTTTAAGGATTTGTTCTATGATAACGGTAAAGACAAATATACCGCCATTTACACCTACGGTGTTATCGGTATCGTTTATAACAGCGAAAAGCTCCACCCCGACGACCTTGCGAAAATCGAGGCAGGTGAGGCAGGCTGGGAGCTGTTGTGGGACGAGAAGTATAAGGGTCAAATCCTTCAGTTTAATAACTCCCGTGATGCCTTCGGTACAGCAATGTACGCCCTTGGTATAGACGTTAATAACGCAACCGAGGCGGATTGGCAAAGAGCGCAGGAGTACCTAAAGAAGCAAAAGCCACTCGTTCAAAGCTACGTTATGGACGAAATCTATAACAAGATGGAGGGCGGAGAGGCGGCGCTTGCGGCTTACTACGCAGGTGACTGCTTGTCTATGATAGAGAATAATGACAAGCTTGGCTTCTACTACCCTAAAAAGAACGGTAAGGTTGTCACAAACATCTTTGCCGACGCTATGTGTATTCCAACAAGCGCAACTAATACGGAGCTTGCCCACGCGTATATAAATTATATGCTTGACGAGGAGGCTGCGGTTGCCAATGCGGAGTATATCTATTATGCGTCTCCCAATAAGGTAGTTCTTGAAAGCGAGGAGTACCTTGATTATATGGAGGATGACTACGACGTTATTTACGACAGTGAGCTTGAAGAAAACCTTGAGGCTCTGTTCAGTAAGTACGCGTACAGAAATCTGCCAAGCGAAAAGCTAAAGCTTCTCAACAATAAGTGGGAGGAGCTAAAGGTTGACTCCGAAGCCTTTGGCGGCGGTATCTATATCGTTTGCGCGATTATCTTGTGCTTGATTATCGCATTCGCCGTATATTGCTACATTATTAAACGCAAGCGCAGACGGCTATATTGGAACGCAACTAAATAAACAAGCGCAAGCCGCCTAAAATAAGGCGGCTTGCAGTTTTTATAAAAAATAGTAAAAAAATAAAAAAACATCTTGATTTTTCTAAAATGTTGTGTTATACTATTCAAGCAATTGAGAATTGCAAACAGTCATATAACTAAATAAATGGAGAATTCGCCTAGTTGGTCGAGGGCGCACGATTGGAAATCGTGTAACCGGTAACACGGTTCCAGAGTTCGAATCTCTGATTCTCCGCCATAGCAAAAAGCCTTGAAAATGCTGAAAATTCAGTATTATCAAGGCTTTTTCTATTTCATTATAACGTCGTAAAAACGCCTATACGATACGAAAAGACATATAAAAAGGTGTCAAAATGGTGTCAAGCTTTTTTGATTTCCTACGTCAATCAAAGAGTTAATTTTAACATAATCAAGCTAAGCAGTGAGGCGGTCACCGGGAAGCGAGCTTTTGCAAGCTCGATTGCTCCACCTAAACAAATTTACAATTCATAAGTATAATATTGTAATTGTAAATTCGTTCAGGAACCCGAGCAATTTTTTTCCTGTCACGTAACCAACTGACCGCCGATGTACAAAGAAACACAAAAATTGTTTGTTAAATAGTCAAGCCCTTTTCCGTTAGACCACTCGGAAAAGGGCTTGTTTTTTTGTTTAACTGTAATTTTTAGGACTAAAAAATTTTGTTTGGTGTTTTTCGTTTGTAGTCCCTCTTTCTTATGTCCGCAAACCGCATTTGCGGACACGAACTGAAATGCATTAAAGCCTTATGACATCTACTTCCAATGCATATTGACCCCCCTTTATGTATGGGGCGTATTACAATACTGCCCCTGCACCCTATTTTCACGCATTTTTTTGCAAAAAATAGGGCAATTTTAGAGGGATTTTTAAATTTTCTATTTTGATTATATCACAAGCTTAAATTTTTGTCAAGAAAATAAAAAAGAATTCAATCCCCCAAAAATTTGCCGTTTACACAGCGAGTTCCGCAATATTTCAGCGGCGTAGGATTGAATTCTATTAATAGTATATCACAAATTTGAAAAAAGTCAAGATTCTATTTTATCATTTAGCAGGTTAATAGCTTCGTCAAAGGACTTTTTGCGAAAATCTGTATAAATATCCATTGTAGTAGATAGTTGCTTATGACCAAGAATTTCCTGTACTGACTTAACAGGCAAGCCAGCTTCGAAAGCTACCGTTGCAAAGCTATGACGGAGCTGATGCGGAGTGCAGGTGATACCTGTCTTTTCTCTGAACTTGTTATAAAGAGTGATAAACCGTCTTTTTCTCAAAGGCGTTTCACCACCGTCAACCGATATGATGTAATGATTTGATTTTTTGCCCTTAACGGCTTCTAATACCCTTTTTAAAGGATTTAGTAATGGAACAGTGCGAACTCCTGTTAATGTCTTTGGCTCTTTAATAAATGGCTTGTCACCCTCGTGATAAACCGATTTTGTCACGTTAATCAGATTGTTAGTGAAATCTATGTCTTTCCATTGTAAAGCCAAAATTTCACCTTTTCTCATTCCTGTCATAATTGCGATATACGGGAACAACCAAACATCGTAAGACTTTTTAATAATTTGCTCATCAGACGTGCTTGCAGCACTCCGCTTTTCCTTTGGCAAGCTCTTTGGCAGCTTAACGGAAAAACAGGGATTCACCTCGATATAGTTTTCGGCTATTGCGTAGGTGAAAATAAGATTGCATACTAATTTATGATTAGCTATTGTTTTTTGAGCATAACCTTTTTTCGCTAAAGAATTAAGAAACGATATAATTTCGATTGCCTTAATTTCCTTAACACTTTTGTTGTTAAAGAAATCTTGCAACCGTTTTAATGCAGGCTTATACGTTGATACGGATTGAACAGCTAATTTCGATTCGGTATAGTCCCACCACTCTGAAGCGACTTGAATAAATGTTTTTCCCTTTTCCTGTTCGGTAGAATAAGCTAAGATTTTGAGATTAACTTCTTTTTCGCTTTTTCCATAAAAATACATTGTTTTTTTAGTTTTAGGGTCAGTTATCTTTTTTTGAAACCTACCGTCAGCTCGTTTTGTCATTTTTGCCATAGGGTCACCCCCTCATTTTGTTGTTATCAGATATGAGCTTCAATTCAGCTCTAATTCTCTCTTGAACTAATGGACACTCAACGCAAAGCAATTTTCTTTGCGACGGACTATAATTACTAAACTTTTTACAACGCAGACAAGCTTCAAGCTTTAATGCAAATTTACCGAAGCCAACATATAACAAAGAATCTTTCATACTAATTCAAGCCAAGGAGCTTATCAATAGCTCCCTGCATTTCGGGATTTTTCCTGTATGCTTCTATCAATTCTTTTTCATGGGAATTTAATATAACCTCATCTCCGTTTATCAGATAATCAAGCGAAACATCAAAGTAATTTGCTAATTTTAGCAGCGTAGATAATTTTATATTATCATAGCCGACTTTATAAAAGCCGTCAATTGTTGAATAAGGAATACCGCTTCCGATAGACAGCTTTCGGTTATTGATATTCCGTTCATTTTTCAATTTATCAAGTATTTGTAAAAACAAGCTTTCACCCCCTTTTTATACTATTTTACAGTAAAGGAAACATTTTGTCAAGAAAATTTACGGTGAAAAGTAAATTTGCTATTGACAAATCACTTTATAAAGTGTATAATCAAAATGTAATTTACTTTGCAAAGTAAATGCAGAAAGGAGAAAACAAATGGAAAAGTACAAAGCAAGCTTACCGCCTTACTCAGTTTTTGACCAAATTGATTTTTGGATGGTAGCACCGAACGACAAATTTGCAAAGGAGGGAATTGAGAAGGGAGACTTATTAGGAGTTTATAAAGATATAAGCGGATGTGACACGGATAGCATAGCAGACATTATGCTAATTAACTGCATGGGACACAACGAGCTTATGATAAAGAGTGACGAAGACAGAGATTATTTAACACTGTATTTCGACTCTGATAGCAAAGATATTGTAAAAATATCGCACGAAAATTATTATAAGTATTTCACAGAAATAGGAAAAATAATGTTCATACTTAAATGCAAGAAAACACACATTGACGAAAAAACCTTTATTCGTGACCAACCGTTTAACACTAAAATTCCAGAGGAGCTTTTATATGGAAGAGAAGAAATATAAATTTGAACTTACAAGAAGCGAAATAATTAAAATAAACACCGCGCTTCAGAGCTTGAAAAGAATATATAGTGACGATAACATTTACATAATTAAGAGATTGATAAGTGTATTTGAAACATTAGATAAATCATTGTTTGATAATGATTGAGAGGAACAAACAATGAAAAAGGAAAAATACTACATAGCACTCGAAAAAGACAAGATACAGAATATACGAAATATTTTGTGTTTACTCTACTGTATTGTTAGCGATAAAAACATGATATTAAATATAATAGAAACCTATAATTTGTTTAACCAAGTTAATAGAAAAACTGAATAATTACGGTGTCAAAATGGTGTCAAACACCTTGTAACCACCTGTTAACATTGAATTTAATCAATGTTCGAATCTCTGATTCTCCGCCAACAAAAAAGACAGGTCTTGTACCTGTCTTTTTTGTTGGCTAAGAATGAGATTCTCACTCTGTTTGAACCTTGTTACGCACGGTTACAGAGGGACGTGCCCGACCGCACCCTGTGGGTGAAACAGGGAGGGCTAAGGAGTGGCAGTCGTCGCAGAACACAACCGAAGCTTGCGAGGGCAGTGCGATGCGGTAACGACAACAGTGCGTCCCTTGTGGCGCGAATCTCTGATTCCCATTTTTAAATCAAATGGTGTTCAAAAAATAGATGGTTGGCAATTTGCCCTTTCGTCACTGCTACCATTAGGTAACAAATTCGCAAAATGCGACAGCGAGACCATCTATGCCTGTATTATATCACAAGCTTAAATTTCTGTCATGAAAATAAAAAAAGAAGGAGTTAACAACTCCTTCCAACTGCGTTGCCGGATCTCAGCCGACATAAACAACCTATTACGGTTGAGTTCGCCATTGGTAATATTATATACCATGAATTTATAAATGTCAAGATTCTATTTTATCATTTAGCAGGTTAATAGCTTCGTCAAAGGACTTTTTGCGAAAATTAACTTAAATCTTTGTTCAATTTTCATCTCACTTGCTCCGCCACGAAATGGGACACCGTAGGGTGTCCTTTTTTCGATTATGTAGAGTAACTATTTTTTAACAAATATTATTTCTAGTTGTGTTACGAGTTTGTAGAGTTTTTAATCACAAACCGCCAATAAAACTTTTTTAATAAGCAATTTGTAGATTGCATAATTTCAATGTACATGATATAATGAAATCAGTAAAAGGAGGGTGTTATTAATGAGAGGAAGAATAATAACTGATAGTCATAAAACCTTATATGGCACTATATTAGTGGAGTTAACAATCGGGGAAAAATTGAGAATGTTTAGAATTATTAACGGTTTTTCCCAAGAGGAGCTTGGTGAAAAAATTGGTTATTCGCCAAAAACTATTTCTGCATATGAAAATGGCGAAAGAGAGATTAGTCTGTCTTCTTGTGACCTTATATGTGAATTGTTCAAAATACCTAAATCATATTTTTTATGTGGGGATAACTTAGAAAGCATTGATGCAAACATTCGTAAAAAAATGGATGATTACATTGAAGCCGAAAAATGGAACAATAATGCTGATACTGTTACAGAAAATTGCAAAAAGATGCTTGAAAGTGACAAAATACAAGTAAAAAAAGAATATTTACCTATGTTTAATTGTGACGAAAAAACAGTTTTATCATGTGGTTTGTTTGATATCAATTCCTTGCCGATAAAGAAAAGAGACGGGGATATTGAACCAAAAAGAATTGATTTTGATATTGAAGCAAAAAAACAATATCGATATGATGTGACCGCTTTAACTAAAAACAAGCTATATGATATCATAAAAAGAGACAATTATCAGGTTGAACTCAATAATTTAAAAGAATGCGACAGCTTAGATTTTTTCAAGTTCACACTTGAAAAAATGAAAAACACAAAATATACGCGTAATGTAGGTAGTGTTTGGAATCAAAGAGAAGAGGATATTTCTGCTGAATACATACAAGAACAACTCAATGAAGTATTAGAAGAATTATCACCAAGTTTAGACAACTATTGGCACATTATCGTATATTTGATAGAAAACGGTGCTTATTATGAAAAGGAACATTCTTACGGTAATGGTATTACTGTAACTGAAAATATTAAGGATGTTTCAAAGACAAATTTAGTTTATAGATTAGCAAAAGATTCAACAAAGAACAAATAGTTCGATTTTCATCTCACTTGCTCCGCCAAGAAAACCCAAATCAAACTTGTTCGGTTTGGTTTTTTCTTTTTGTTGGCTAAGAATGAGATTCTCACTCTGTTTGAACCTTGTTACGCACGGTTGTGGCGCGATTCTCTGATTCTAAAAAACGGCGGGAGCAAGCACATGCCACAGTGACATTTCACAGACAATCCATATTCTTGTGATTGAAAAACGCCTTTGTTTATGACATAATAAAAGTGGTAGATAGCTTTGATTTTAATTATTATTTTTAAAAGATAGTGATTTATGTGTAACAAACAAGCTTAAAAATCCGTCATTTATAATGAAAGGTCAAATAATATTTTAGCACAAGGAGGAATTTTTATGAAAAAATACTTATCTCTACTTTTAGTGGCTTTTGCGCTTTTAGCTTTTCTTGTGTCGTGTTCTACCTCGCAAAACGGGAGTGATGCAAACTCCTCTGAGAAAAGTGTGATACAAGACAGCACAAGTCGAAGCAACGCAACCGTTGACAGCTCAACTACAGACAGTTCACAAGCGCATAAAACGTGTGAGCATATTTGGGTTCAAAACGATGCTGACCAGTGTGAGCATTTAGAGGTTTGTACTCTTTGCGGAAAGGAAAGAGGCGAGGATGTTCTTCACATCTACTTTGACAAAAACGGATGTTGTCTTGAAAAGTGCTTAAATTGCGGAAAGCAAAACAGCCAATACGTGCCAACTGAAAAAACAAATACCGTAACTTGGAAATTCACATACGATTACGGATTTCACCACGAGGACATTGTAACCTTGCTTGTTGATTATGGCTATTTGCGAGGAGACTTTGAGAGGATTGTAATACCAAATGATATAGTGGCAGGCGATACTATTACCATCAATTATAAAGGTAGCTATATTGTTGAGGAAAAATATCCCAGCAATATAGATTTGAACGGCGAGGTAATATCATACTCCTTTTCCTATGCAGAGGTGATTTCTGTATCTATCGAAAGAATAGCCGAAATGATTTTAGATTATGATGCTCCTAATAACTACGTAATTCTTGATAGAAGTGGGAAATATACTACACTTGACAAATATAAAGGAGATACTGTTTATTTTGTAAAGGACCAATCTATTCAAACAACAGAGAATTCTCCACTTTATGTTGCTTGTATGCTTGCCTACAATCCAAGAGATTTGGAGGATGGTGTTCCTCCCACCGATAACTCAACTGAAAATATGGTTTTCACAAAAAATGAGAACGGAAATTTAGTTAACTCTAAGGGGGTTGAGTACGAATTTTTGGCTGGCGAAATATTTCTAAAATATCTTGGCGAATTAGAATTTGTAGGAAGCGTAGAAGGAGAGGAAAGTTTTTCTCAGCATTTAGGCTACACATATCAAACCGGTATGTTTGCTATCAAAGAAGCCGAAAATGACAACTTATTGATTAGAAAAATGCCTAATAATGAATGGTCTTCTATTTATCGTAAGGCTTCTTTGCCAAAGTTGGATTATTCACTAGAAAATTGCGTTAGATTGGAATTTATTACAGAAATCTATAATGCGCCAGTTTCCCATACAACCTGTAACGACGGTATTACCGATAAATCAAAAATTTTATCTTTTATCGAGGATATACGAACACAAAAAAGTCCAGAAGAGGCTGGCTTATATGATTTGGTGAGACAACCGAACGGATGGTTCGAAAACTGTTATGTATGCGGTGCTATTTATGCTTTCTTTGGAGAAGAGCCTAATTTAGTTGTTATTATGCAAATTACATCGTTTAATGATTTAGCCTATTCCATATCTATTGACGACAACTCATATGTTTTGCCTACGGAATGGTTCATAGCATTTCAAAATCAATAAATATGGTTTTGGCGCAGTGTAAGTAAATTTGCTTAGTTCGATTTTCATCTCACTCTCTCCGCCACGAAAAACCCAAATCGAACTTGTGTTCGGTTTGGGTTTTTCAGTTCTATTTGCTACGCAAGTTCTATTGCTTCGCAGTGATATTACTTCGTAGTGATATTTGGCTTTGCCAAGAGATAAATTACTTTTAGCAAATAGAATATCACTGTGAGCTATGCGAACAATATCACTTTTACAAGGTAAAAATATCACTCTGCTTTTGCAGAATATCACTTATTTCAGTTCGATTTTCATCTCACTCTGTTTGAACCTTGTTACGCACGGTTATGGCATGAATCTTTGATTCTAAAGGCGGTGGGAGCAAGCTCCCGCTGAATAAATGCAAAATGCAAAATTGACACAACGTGTCATCCTGAGCGAAGCGAAGGATCTTCTTTGGTACGAAAAAATTCAATTGGTGCAAACCGTTAAAGGATTCTTCGGTTGCCCTCAGAATGACAATCCCTCCACCGCATACGAGAACCCCAAGCCTACTAAAGAGCGGCTTGAGGACCCCTGTTGGTCCCCCTCCCTTACTCTAAGGGAGGCAGAGGAATGCGAAATTGACAATCCCTCAACCGATGGAGCCTTGAAATGCGAAATTGACAATCCCTCCACAGCTGACGGACAGATAGCACAAAAAAGCACAGTGCTCCTAAAATGGCATCACTGTGCTTTAATGTACAAATTATTGGAACAATTGATTAATCTGATGGGCTTCGATATTATCGGAATTTCCCGACCAGTCGAGCTTGCCGCCACCTATCCAGCCTAAGATACCGCCTAAGGATGAGGATGGGTCAAAGTCACCGTAATAATCGTAGCGCAAGCTACCCTCGTTTTCGCAAGAGGTATATTCGTTTGGGTTGCTGGAAAATGCTTCGCCAACTATACCGCCGGAATAAGCCACGCCGCCAAAGGATGTGCAGTATGTGGAAACGGAGCCTGTGTTTTTGCAGCTATCGAACTGTGAATTTGAAGCGTAGCCGCAAATACCACCGCCAACGCCTGCGTATCTGCCACTGACTACCGCGGCGGAATTTGAGCAGCTCTTAATATTTGCTCCCACGCAAAGTCCGAAAAGACCGCCTGTGTATGCGCATCCGTTGGTGCAAACGCTATAAGACATTGTGCCTGATTTTACGTCAACGCCCTCAGCACTTCCGTAAAATGCCCCTGCAAGTGTGCCGCAAAATACCTTAGTAGAGGAGTTGTTTACCTCCGGTCCCGTCATAGAAACGCTTACGTTTTCAAAGCTCAAATCCGTAATTTTTCCGGAAACGCTTACATGACCGAATAAGCCGAAGTAAATTCTGCTGTTTTTCTCCGCAAAGGAAGCAGTTCTTTTAAGACCGATTATTGAATGACCGTTGCCGTTTAAGGTGCCCGAAAAAGAAGTCTCTCCGTACGCGCCACCAATAGGCTCCCAGTTTGGGTAGGTAGAGAGGTCGATGTTGTTTACAAGCACGTAATTTCCGTCCATTTTGTTTGCAATATTGATTAAATCCTCAGGGGTCGCAATCTCGATAGGTCCGTTGTCAGCACCCTCTGTATCCTCACAGGAGCAAAGCAAAAAGCAAGAGAAAAGTGCAACAAAAACGGTGACAAAAATGGTTTTTAATATTTTATTTCCCATATTCCCTCCAAGAAATAATAGCTTTGTCATATTTTGAGTATATCACATAGCGTATACAATGTCAACACAATAAAATATTTAATTAAAACTTAATTTTAAAGTTGAAAAAATTGTCGATATATGTTAGACTATTTAAGTAAAGTCAAAATAATTGGAGAGAATTATGAAAAATACTGTAAAAGAAGCGCTTTCGGCAAATAAATGCGAATACAGAGATTTTTTAATAGATTATTTATTGCCGCTGCTGGGGGTGAACAATGCTACACTGCAACAGCAAAATCATCCGATAGAAGCGGAAAACAAGGGTAAGTATATATATCAAAGAGACAAAAGGGTTTTCTTTACTGACAGTAAATTCGTTAAGTTCAGCCTTGATACCGATTTTGAGCTTAGCGAGGACTGTATAAAGGTGGCTTGTGCGATTGTCCGTTGGTTCACCAAGGTATCACAGTATGATATTTCAAGCGGTGAGTGCAAGCTTAACTACGAGTCAGATATTTTGCGTCATAACAATTACAGATTTGCAATACAAAACGGTATATGTGAGTGGATTGGCGGGGCAAGCAACAAAAGCGTAGAAAAGCTTTTTGATGTCTTGGAGAATTGGTCCGTTAAGACCTATGAGGGTAAGTCCGTTACCCTGGGCTTTATAATCAATCCTTGCGCAAAATCAAGCTTTGACTGTACCTTTGGAGATTGGTGTGAGTTCTTAAAGGACGATTTTTGTGCAGTGCTCACCGACTGCGAAAATTCCGTAATTGAGCTGGACGGTCAGTGCAATTTCTGTAATTATATATCAATTACCGAGGGCGACAGGCTAAAAGAGTCAGAATTAAAATACGATATTCCGTACAGATTTACAGGTATAGTAAGCAAGCACGTTAAGGGCGAAGCTGTGGGCGTATTTTTGCTTGCTAACGGCGACATAATTTTGTCAAAAAACGGTAAGGTGCTGTTTGTAAAACGCAACTTAAAATGGTTAAACTTCAGCTACGATGCTTTTGAAAAGGTGATTTACAGTAGCTTGGGTGAGGGGTATGTGGACAAAGCCTTGTTAAGAGCTGCGTTTGCCTCCACCTTGGATGTGTCCTTTTCCAACGCAGGCGGTATAATTGCTATAATTAATAATGAGGAAGAGCTGACAAGGATGCAGGAGGGCAGAACATCTGTTATCAATCAATCGGATTATCTGATGTCAAGCGTTACACTTGCAGAATTAAAGCGTAATTTGGTGGACTGCGGATTGAGTGATGCGGAGGCTGCACACCGTGTTTTAAAAAGGAACGTGATTTTATCCTTGACTAAGGAGAGGGAGTTTATCAAGATAGACAGAAAGCTAAGATGCGAGCTGATTTCTTTGGACGGTGCTTGCGTTATCAACACACAGGGAAGAGCTTGTTCCTTTGGCGCTATAATTAAAAATGACAGTGGCTCCTCTGAGGGCGGCAGAGGCGCTGCCGCTAAAAAGCTTTCGTATTATGGCTTTGCAATAAAAATTTCAACCGATGGTTATATTGAGCTTTACATAAACGGCGACATAAAGTATGAAATAAAATAACGGATGGTGGTGGCTAAAAGGGGGATGCGTCAATGATAGCATCCTCTTTTTTACAATATTAATTGCAGGTTAATAGTGATTATTAAAGAGTTGCATTTTTATTCATTTTAAATTGAGAATTATCTCGGTGCATTTGTGTAAAACCAGCACTGTGCGCACCGTAAGACAATTTCAAAATTGAATAATTTATGGTTATTTTTGCTAAAAATTCAAAAAGCTATTGACATACGGAACGAAAGGGTATATTATATATATAATCATATATTTTGGAGGTAAATCAAAATGAAAAGAGTATTAGCTCTCATTCTCACAATCGTACTCTCACTCAGTATGGTTGCAATGTTTGCTTCCTGTGGTAATTACACAGAAACAAACGAAAAAATTAAGATTGGTATTTCCGGTCCTCTCACAGGTGGCGCTGCTATGTACGGTATCGCTGTTGAAAATTCCGCAAAGCTCGCAGTTAAAGAAATTAATGCGGCAGGCGGCTTGAACGGTCTTTTGTTCGAGGTTGTTATGCTTGACGACAAGCACGACGCTAACAACATCTCCACAAACTACGCTGCTCTTTATGAGGGCGGTATGCAGGTTTCCTTGGGTACTGTTACAACAAAGCCGGGTCTTGAGTTCAAGGAATATGCTTATGCAGATAACGTATTTTTCTTGACTCCTTCCGCAACAGGTGACGATATTCCTTCCTACTCAAACGGCTACCAGATGTGCTTTGCTGACTCCGACCAGGGTACAGTTTCCGCGCAGGTATTCGGCGAGCAGTTTAAGGGCAAGAAGATTGGTATCTTCTACAAGTCCGACGATGACTACTCCGTTGGTATCAAGAACAACTTCGTTGCAGCTCTTGATAAGTCCTTCGGTACTCCTGTTGAGGCTTCCTTTACTGACCAAACAGCTACAAGCTTCACACAGCAGGTTTCCGAGCTTAAGGATTGTGATGTAATCTTTATGCCTATCTACTATGACCCAGCAGCTCTCTTTATGAAGCAGGGCAACGGTATTGTTAAGGCTGACGCTATTTACTACGGTTGTGACGGTCTTGATGGTATTGATGCAGTTAAGGGCTTTGATATCAACTCTATCACACAAGGCGTTTCTTACCTTTCACACTTCAACTCTAACTCAAACACAGGCGCTGCAGGTGCTTACATTGCGGCTTACCGCGCTGAGTACGGTGCAGACGCTACTGTAAACCAGTTCGGTGCAGCAGCTTACGACTGTGTATACGCTATTTACGAGGCTATGAAGTTCGCTGTTGAAAACAACGGTGCAACAATCACCAAGAACATCGCCCCTTCTGACCTTTGCAGCATTTTGACAGCTGTATTCGATAGCAAGGAATTTAAGTTCAGAGGTATCACAGGTGCACCTGAGGCAGACGGCAAGTCCACAATTACTTGGAACGAAAACGGTACTGCTACAAACGGTCACGTTAAGAAGAACCCTGTTTCTTACGTTGTTAAGGATGTAACTAACGCTCAGTAAGGCGAAATGAATATATGTTTTGCCGACGCCACTTGCGTCGGCAAAATTGATAAAAGGACAAAAATATGAAATTTTTAGAAACACTTATAAACGGTTTGAGCGTGGGCGGTATATATGCAATGATTGCCCTTGGCTACACAATGGTTTACGGTATTGCTAAAATGCTTAACTTTGCCCACGGTGATATTATCATGGTTGGTGCGTACGTTATCATTTTGATGATACCCGTTAACCCTATTGTTGCTATAATTGCAGCTGTTGTATTTTGCGCTCTTCTCGGCATTTCCATTGAGAAAATTGCCTATAAGCCCTTGCGCGGTGCATCTCCCTTGGCGGTTTTGATTACCGCTATCGGTGTTAGCTATCTGCTCCAAAGCTTAGCGCAAATTATCGCAGGACCAAACCCTGAGCTTAATAACCTTTTTGAAAGCCTGTTCCCTGATTTTGTTAAAGAGTACCGCGGCGGTATTATTGCTATCGGCTCCTTTAATATTAAGCTTTCAACAATAATTACCTTGGTTTGCGTTGCCCTTGTTATGGTTGGCTTGACTCTCTATGTTAAGAAAACGAAAACAGGTCGCGCAATGGTTGCTGTATCCGAGGACAAGGGTGCGGCACAGCTAATGGGTATTAACGTAAACTTTATTATTATGATTACCTTTGCCATAGGCTCTGCTTTGGCGGCTCTTGCAAGCACTCTTATGATGCTTGACGGTCAGAAATTTGCGGTTGATATGGGCTCTTTGCCCGGTATTAAAGCCTTTACCGCGGCGGTTATCGGTGGTATCGGCTCTATCCCGGGCGCTATGCTTGGCGGTATTGTGCTCGGTCTTGTTGAATGCTTCTCACAGGCTATTCCACCTATTGCGCCCTATACCGTTGCAATTGAGTTCTCCATTTTGATTATAGTTCTTCTTGTTAAGCCAACAGGCTTCCTCGGTAAGAAAAGGAGGGAGAAGGTATGAGAAGTTTTACAAAAAAATATCTTAATTACACCGTAGTTGCCGCTGTCACAGTTATAATGGGCATTATGGGTGCTGTGGGCCTTCCTCTTTCCACAACGGAAATGCTTGAAAAAATATCAATTGCTATTATTTTGGCAGTTTCCCTTAATATGGTTGTCGGCTTCCTCGGTGAGCTTTCCTTGGGTCACGCAGGCTTTATGTGTATCGGCGCATACGTTGGCGGTAAGATTTCTGTGCTTTTAAGCTCGTCTCTTGGTGGCACTAATATACTAACGGTTATAATTGCCCTAATTCTCGGTGGCTTGTTTGCTGCCGCTTGCGGATTTATCGTTGGCTTGCCTGCCTTGAGACTAAGGGGTGACTATCTTGCTATCGTTACCCTTGCCTTTGGAGAAATTGTTAAAAACCTTTTTGAAAATATCGAATTTTTCGGCGGTCAAACAGGTCTTAAATCCCCACAGTTTATCGGCAAAAGCAGGTTTACCTTGTTCATTATCGGATTTTTGCTCGTTCTTTTGACACTCTTTGTTATTCAAAATATCATTAAGAGTAAGCACGGCCGTGCCATTACCGCTATTCGCGATAATGAAATTGCGGCAAAATCAATGGGTATTAACGTGACTAAGTATAAGCTTATGGGCTTCGTTGTTTCCGCTACCTTTGCAGGACTTGCAGGCGCTCTTTACAGCTTTACTCAGTCCAATATTCAAGCAAAAACCTTTGACTATAACTATTCCATTGAGATTTTGGTTATAGTTGTATTGGGCGGTATGACTATAAACGGCTCTATGATTTCCGCCACACTTATCACATTTTTGAACATTTTCCTACAAAAGAATTTGGGCGGCTCCTTCGCCGTTGCCAAGGATCTTATTTACGCGGTTATTCTTATTCTCGTGGTTATTTACAGAAATGCTCCAAATCTTAAGAATTTCCGTGAAAAGTACAATCTTAACAACCTGTGGCGCAAGATAACGCGGCACAAGGGTAAGGCGACGGAATTGGACGACGACGCCATCAGATGGGACGTTGTACCCACAAAGATTTCAATGGATGAGGTTTTGTCAACAGACATCATTATTGACAATACAGGGGACAACAGTGCGGACATCGGTGAAAGAGGAGGTAACAAGTGATGGGAAACGAATACGTACTTGAAACTAAAAGCCTCGGTATTTCATTTGGCGGCTTAAAGGCGGCACAAAACGTAAACCTCAAAATCAAGAAAAATCAAATTTATGGCTTGATAGGTCCAAACGGTGCAGGTAAAACGACTGTGTTCAATCTTTTGACAGGCGTTTATCAGCCAACCGAGGGCACCTTCTTCTTAGCGGGAGAGGAGCTAAAGGGCTTAGCTCAGGACAAAATTAACCACAAGGGCATTGCAAGGACCTTCCAAAACATCCGTCTTTTCAACAATATGACGGTGGTGAGAAACGTTATGGTCGGTCTTGCTAATCAGCCTGAATACAAGTGCAATTTATTTGAAAGTATTTTCCGCTTGCCACGTCACTTCAAAACGGAAAAGGCAATGCGCCAAAGAGCAAAGGAGCTGCTTGCCATCTTCGGTCTTGAGGAAGAAAGAAACAATCTTGCCTGCAATCTACCCTACGGTAAACAAAGAAAGCTTGAAATTGCAAGAGCCTTGGCAACAAACCCTAAGCTTTTGCTTCTTGACGAGCCTGCGGCAGGTATGAACCCTCACGAAACAGAGGACTTGGTTGCTACAATTAAGAAAATCCGTGACGAGTTCGATATGACGATTTTGTTAATTGAGCATGATATGAAGTTTGTGTCAGGTCTTTGCGACGAGGTAACCGTTCTTAATTTCGGTACGGTTTTGGCACAGGGTGACACAAGGAGTGCCCTTAATAACCCTGACGTTATTAAGGCATATATAGGAGGTTAATGCTATGGCTATGTTAGAGGTACACGACCTTGAGGTCTATTATGGTGTTATCAGAGCCTTAAAGGGCATTAGCTTTGAGGTAAATCAAGGGGAAATCGTTACACTTATCGGTGCAAACGGTGCGGGCAAAACAACTACTATGCAAAGCGTAGTTGGTCTTATCCCCGCAAGGAGCGGCTCTGTTATCTTTGAGGGTCAGGACATTACAAAAACTCCTTGTCACAAAATTGTCCATATGGGTATGACACAGGTGCCGGAGGGACGCAGAATTTTCCAAGAGCTTTCGGTTTACGAAAATCTTTTGATGGGCGCATATTCCGTAAAGGACCAGTCTAATTTTAAAAATGATTTGGAAGCAATTTACACCCGTTTTCCAAGACTTGCGGAAAGAAAAAATCAAATCGCAGGTACGCTCTCGGGCGGTGAACAGCAGATGCTTGCTATGGGAAGGGCAATTATGAGCCACCCAAAGCTCTTAATGCTTGATGAGCCTTCAATGGGCTTGTCCCCGCTTTTGGTTGACCAGGTGTTTGAAATTATTAAGGACATCAATAAGGATGGCACAACAATTCTTTTGGTTGAGCAAAACGCAGGAAAGTCCCTTGCCATCTCCGACAGGGCATACGTTCTCGAAAACGGTAGTATAGTTCTGTCAGGCACAGGCTCCGAGCTTGCCGCAAGCGAAATGGTAAAGAAGGCATACTTAGGAGGCTGACGCTTCATTGAAATGCACAATGCACAAATAAATGTAAGGCAGGATTAATTCCTGCCTTTACTTTTTATATACTGTATGGTATAATATAGTTAAGAATTTTCCCTTTTGGAGGTTTAAATGATAATTAATAATTGGAAAATGGATTTTTTGGAGTATAAAAATCTTGAATGTAATTCTTCCCGTGATATGTACAGCGTTTTGCTCGACCACGGTTATATCAGTGACCCATACTATGGTACTAACGAGGAGGAATTGACGTGCTTGTCAAATAACGGTTGTGTATTCCATACGGAATTTGCTTTAAGCCAAAAGGAGCTGCAAAGGGAATATATTGAGCTTGACTTATACGGTCTTGACACCATATGCAAAATTTACCTAAACGGTACCCTTCTTGGCAGTGTGATGAATATGCACCGTAAGTATTCCTACGATATCAAAGCCATAGCTCGGGAAAATAACGAAATTCGCTTGGAGTTTGCTTCCCCCGTGGAATATTTTGAAAAAATGGAGGCTTCTCACCACCTATACACAAACGCCGATTCCATACAGGGGGCTGCCCACCTTCGCAAGGCGCTTTATATGTCAGGCTGGGATTGGGCACCGAAGCTCCCTAATATGGGTATTTTCCGCCCTATTGTAGTTAACGCCTATGACCTTGATAAATTAGAGGATACGGAAATTATCCAAAGCCACAAAAACGGTGGGGTGGAGCTGACCTTAAAGGCAAGCACTAAGCACAGTGGGAAAAATCTTAAAATATCCTGTACCGTTGACGGTCAAAGCGTCGTCCTTGAAAACGGTGTGGGTAAGATAACCCTTAAAAATCCTCGTCTTTGGTGGCCAAATGGCTACGGTGAGCAGAATTTGTACAAGGTAGAATTTGCTTTGTATAAGGACAGTGAAATTATAGACACGCAGGTAAAAAGCGTTGGCTTGCGCACCTTGACCCTTAGCCAAGAGAGGGACGAGGCGGGGCAGGAGTTTTGCTTCGCTGTAAACGGGGTGAAAATTTTTGCAATGGGCGCAAATTTTGTGCCAATGGATAGCTTGCCCTCGCGCTTAACAAGGGAAAATACAGAGAGGCTTATTAAGGACTGCCTCTTTGCCAACTTTAACTGTATAAGAGTATGGGGCGGCGCCTTTTACCCCGAGGACTATTTTTACGACCTTTGCGACGAGTACGGTCTTATAGTATGGCAGGACTTTATGGTTGCATGCGCAAATGTTTGGATGCGCCCCGAGTTTGAAAATGAATTTAGAGAAGAGGCAATCTATAACGTAAAAAGGATAAGACATCACGCCTGCCTCGGTATCCTGTGCGGTAATAACGAAATGGAGGAGGCTATTTGCGGTTGGGAATGTGCAGACGGCAATGACCCCCTTGTACGCAGTGATTATTTGAAGCTGTACGAAAATATACTTCCGTCAATTTGCAAGGAGCACGCGCCCTATATTTCATACACTCCCTCAAGCCCAACATCAGGTGGCAACTTCGATTTGCCACAGGACTACACCCGTGGAGACGTCCATTTTTGGCACGTTTGGAACGGTAACTGTGGCTTTGACGAATATAGAAAGCACAAATTCCGCTTCTGCTCGGAATACGGGTTTGAAAGCTTGCCTCCCATTAAAACAGTATATAGCTTCTGCCCAAAGGAGGAAAGAAACGTTCTTTCCTATACTATGGAGAGCCACCAAAAGCATTGGCACGGTAACGAAAAGCTTGTACGATATATGTCAGAGCAGTACCGCCTGCCCACAACAATTGAGGGTACGGTTTACGCAACACAGCTAAATCAAGCCAATGCCATAAAATACGGTGTTGAGCATTTTAGGAGAAACCGTGGCTATACAATGGGCTCAATTTATTGGCAGCTAAACGACTGCTGGCCTGTGGCTTCCTGGTCAAGCGTGGACTACTATGGCAGATACAAGGCGCTACATTATTTTGCTAAAAATTTCTATCAGCCCGTGTCCCTCGGCTTGTTTAATGAGGGGGATACAATCACACTGAACGTGTCAAACGAAACAATGAAGGATTTTTGCGGTTGCGTGCGCTACGGTGTGAGAAGGAATGATTTTACCACGGTTTTTGAAGGTGAGGATGATGTTTTTGTCAAAGCTCTTTCCTCTCTTGACGTGGCTTGCACGCCAAACTGCGACTTTGACGGACATCGCGATGCCTACTTCTTTGCGGAGCTATATGATGAAAACGGAGAGCTTTTGGCAAGGAATACGGAGCTTGGCTACAAGCCAAAGCACTTTAAATTCCTTGACCCGCAAATTAAGGTTGAGGTTTGCAAAAATGGGGACACAGCTTGCTTTGAGGTTTTGGCAAAAGCCTTTGCAAAGAGCGTGGAGCTTTCCTTTGAAAATTGCGATTTGATATTGAGTGACAACTATTTTGACATAACAGACGAAAAGCCCTACAAGGTTTATGCAAAAACCGAAATGACAAAAGAGGAGCTTTTAAAGGAAATTCGCGTGTTTACGGTATATGACATTTGATAAAATGTTGGCTGATAAAAGATACGCGCAAAGAGGTATTTTATGAATAAGCCTGAATTACAAAACGCCATAAGGGTAAATCACCGTGGCTTTTTTCCAAACAGCCATAAGGAGTTTTTCTTAACTGATAATAAAACAGGGAAGGACACCTTTTCCGTATATATAGTTGACAATGTGCAGGAAATTAAGGTGTATGAGGGCAAGCTTGAGAAAAGGCTTGACTGTTATTTCGGAGATTTTACCGAAGTCACCCGTCAAGGCGACTATTTTATAGAGGCAGGCGGATACAGGAGCCGACAGCTTGTTATTTATGAAAACGCCTATGATATTTGCCAAAGGCTGATGCTTGACTATTTTACATATCAAAGATGTGGCAGTCCCTTGGGCTGGAACGGTGAGTGCCACTTGGATGACGGAATTATAAAGGAAACAGGTGAAAGGGTTGATTTAAGCGGCGGCTATCACCAATCCTGTGACTTAAGAAAGTCCCCGGGGGGCGTTTCTATTGGCGTGCTCGGTATGATGCGCTTTGCTATAAAGGAAAAAAGATCTTGGGGTCAAATCCGTTTGCTTGACGAGGTTAAGTGGGCGTGCGATTATTTTGTCAAAACCATACAGGAAAGCGGCGCTATGTATAATACCCTGAATGCTCCCTTCGGTTGGGGTGGCAGAGAGTTTTACAAATCCTGCGCACCCTCAAGCGCACAGTGGAATGTGACCTCAATTTTTGCCACAGGGTCGGTCATTTTTGAAAAAATCGACACGGAAAGAGCTTCAAAATACGCAAAATTTGCCAAAAAATCCTATGATTTTTTAACGGGGGAAAATCGCCCAAGGGGTGTTTACCGTCATCCCGAAAAATATCCTGTGGGTATGGACCCCGACTTTTTCTATGACCAATGTGAAAAGGGCTCAACGCCCGATATCGCCTATGAAATTTCCGCATCCTGTGATATGTACAGGCTGACAAGGGACGAGATGTATTTAAAAAGAGCGGAGGAGCTTACCCCTGCTTTACTGGAAAATTTGGACGGATTTATGCTTTTGCGCCGAAATAACAGGGAAAGAACTGTGACCTCCTCGTGTAGCTACTGTTGGCTAATGGGCGGACTTTTGTCCCTTTGCCAAGCCTATGAGCTTTTGGGGGATAAATGGGGCACAGAGTCAAAAATCAGACACGCCCTCGAGGATATTGCCGAATTTATGGACACTACCCCCTTTAAAAAGGCGCGCAGGCTGTACACAAAGGGGGACTTGGACGCTGAGTGCGGTCACGAAAATAAAGCCTTTAGGGACGTGGTTGGTGAGCTTGGCTCCTACCGTGGCTATTTCTATTCTGTAAGGGAGAGCCTTGAGCCGTCTATTGCTTGCTACATCGGTACGTTTGTTGCTTATGCCTCACGCTTGATTAAGGCGCCTGAATACTTAAAATACGCCCAAGCAATAGCAAACGATTTGCTTGGCGGTAACGAGCTTGATTCAAGCCATATCCGCGGTATTGGCTACAATAACCCAATGCACCATTCCTACGGTCAGTTTTTCCCATCCACCCCATTTATACCCGGGGCGGTTGGCGTCGGCTACCACACTGTTGACGTGTATAGCCATTCCTCGGAATACGATATGCCCTGTGTGGGACTTGCTATGTATATGTTGTCTGAATTAAAGGAGAGCTACAATGGAAAGATGGAGTGAAAAAAGAGCTTGGGAGTGGTATAATTCCCGCCCCTGGATAAGAGGCTGTAATTATATGAGCGCCTCCTGTGTCAACAGGGTTGACCAGTGGCAGTCGCTACACTTTGAAGAGCATTTGGAGGAAACGGAGCGTGAGCTTGGCGTTATGCGTGAGCTTGGCTTCAATTCTATTAGAATAATACTTGAATACGTTGTTTGGGAAAAGGAGCACGACCTCTTTTTAAAGAATTTTGAGAGGTATATTTCCCTGTGCCACAAATACGGTATTTCCTGTATGGTGGTTTTGGCAAACGACTGTATGCCACCAAAAACCGAGCTTTGGAAAATGCCCGATATAGGTGAGCAGCATTATGATATTGGCTACCACGGTGGCAGGCGCCATTCTCAGCACGGTGCTCACAATGGCGCCGCTCCACACTATTATTTTGACGAGCCAGAAAGCCGCGAAAAATACTTCCAAATGGTAGAGGAGATAGTGACCCTTTACAAAAATGATGAGCGCATTTTAATGTGGGATTTGTTTAACGAGCCGGGCAACAGCAGGCGCGAGGGTATAACTCTACCTGTTTTAAAGGAAATGTTTGAGAAAGTTCGCAAAATTGACCCTGTGCAACCGTTGACCGCTGGGGCGTGGTGGTTTGATATTGAGGATTTCCACACAAGCGAGGAAAACAAATTCGCCCTTGAAAATTCCGATATAATAACCTACCATAACTATGACAAATTTGAAAATCACATTCGCATATTAAAATATCTAAAAACCTTAAACCGCCCTCTTATCAACACGGAGTGGCTTGCAAGAATTACAGGGAACACTGTTTTTGAAAATTTCCCCCTTTTCTACCTTGAAAAAATCGGCTGCTTTAATTGGGGCTTTGTGGCAGGCAAATATCAAACCTATGAGCCGTACGAGGCGCATTGGGATTGGTACGCTCGGGACAAAAATGCGCCCATTGACTTCACAAAATGGTTCCACGACTTATTCCGTCCAAGCCTGCGCCCCTATGACCCAAGGGAAACGGAGCTGATTTCACGCTTCTGTACCTTGGCAGACAAGGAATTTTATAAAAAATAGGAGAAAATATGAAAATCGGACTTTTTTCAGACCCCCATTACTGTAAAGCAGATGATATTGGTTTAAACCGTCGCCCCATCCTTTCCCTTGGTAAAATCAAGGAAGCAATGGAAGCATTTAAGGAGCAAGAGGTTGATTTTTGCATTTGCTTAGGGGACTTGGTTGACCGTGCTAAAAATGACACTAAAATAGAGGTGCTTGATAATTTAAACGAGGTTTTAACTATTATTCGTTCATATGATATTCCATTTTACTTGGTTCCGGGCAACCACGATTTTGTGGATTTGAGCCGCGAGGATTGGCAAAGAGCCAATGTGAATTTTGCCGACCCTGTGTATGATTTTGAGCTTGGAGAATACAAATTTATACTCCTTGACTGTAATTTTAGGTCAAGCGGCTTGCACTTTGACACCGAGGGGCACATTTGGGACGACGCAAATTTGATACCCTCACAGGTACAATATCTTGAAAAAGCCTTGAAAACGGACAAAAAATGTGTAGTCCTTACTCACGAAAATCTTGACCCCACGGTTGACGAAAATCATACAGTCAAAAACGCCGATACGATTCGCACAATTATTAAGGAAAGCGGAAATGTGAAAACGGTCATACAGGGTCACTATCACTATGGCTCTCATTGGCAAGACGGAGATATTCACTACCACACCTTGAGGGCTATGTGCTTGGGAGAAGAAAACTACTACGAGATAATGGAGCTTTAATTTTATTTTCTTGACATTATTGTATAATTGTGGTAAAATGTAGTTTAGCACGGATGTACGGAGGTATAAAGTGAAGATTTCTTTAATCGTTCCTTGCTATAACGAGGAAGAATCCTTAAAGCCCTTTTATGAGGAGCTTTTGCGCGTTTCCTCAGATATGGCGGAATATGACTTTGAATTTTTGTTTGTTGACGACGGCTCTGGGGACAAGACCCTGTCAATTTTGAAGGATTTTGCCAAAGAGGACAGCCGAGTTAAATATATTGCCTTTTCCAAGAATTTCGGCAAGGAGGCTGCTATGTATGCAGGCTTCTGCAACGCAACGGGTGACTATACCGCGGTTGTGGATGCGGATATGCAGGACCCACCCGCGCTTTTAAAGGAAATGGTGAAGATTTTGGAGGCGGGTGAGTATGACAGCGTGGCAACCCGCCGTCAGACACGCTCGGGTGAGCCAAAGCTACGCTCATTCTTTGCTAAGACCTTTTATAAAATTATGGGCAAGATATCAAATGTTGACATTGTCAGCGGTGCCCGTGATTTCCGCTTGATGAAGCGCGATATGGTAGAGGCTATTGTGGCTATGTGTGAGCATAACCGCTTTTCCAAGGGCATTTTCGGTTGGGTCGGCTTTAAGACCTATTGGATGTCCTATGACAATATTGAAAGAGTGGCGGGAGAAACAAAGTGGAGCTTTAGAAAGCTCTTTAAATATTCCGTTGACGGTATTGTCAGCTTCTCCGACGCCCCGTTAAAGCTTGCTACCTTTAATGCTGTTTTGTCCTACATTTTGTCAATTCCGTTTCTTGTGTTTATGATTGTGGCGCTTGCCGGCGGTCATTCCTTTGTGACAAGCACGTCGCTTCAGTGGTACACAACTCTTTATATTATTTTCGTGGTTAGCGGTACAATCCTTTTGTCCATCGGCATTCTTGGCAAATACGTTTCCAAGGTGTACGGTGAGGTCAAGGGTCGCCCCCACTACATAGTGGCGCAAACAAATAAAACCGATATAGTTAAAAAATAAAATGGGGGTGTTGCAATAAGCACAGACCAAAAACAGATACCCCTTACACCAAAACCTTTGTTCTACTATTATTTTTAGAATTAAATAATGTTGGGAACTTGCAAAATTTGCAAGTTCCCTTCTTTTTTTGGTATCTGTTTTTTTACCCGCGACCTCGCACTCTACCGTACTAAGTACGCCTACGTGTACGAGTTCACGGCTTCTGCACTCATTTCACTACCCCCTAAAAAAGAGGCGTCGCTTAATGCGACAGCCTCTTCACATAAAAAACGGGTGTTTTCATATGAAAAATTGTTATTTGCTCTCTGCAATAAGCCTGTCCTTGTTGTATTGGAGCATATAAAGTCCAAAGTAGCGTCCCTTTTTGCTTAAAAGCTCCTGATGTGTGCCCATTTCCTCAATTTCACCGCCTGAGATAACAATGATGTTATCCGCGTGCTGTATGGTGGATAGACGGTGGGCAACCATTAGCATAGTGCCGATTGACATAATTTTTTCAAGGGAGTCCTTGATTAAAAGCTCCGTTTCTGTGTCAATGTTGGCAGTTGCCTCGTCGAGAATCATAACGCTTGGCTTGTGTATAATAGTTCTTGCAAAGGAGAGGAGCTGGCGCTGTCCAGAGGAGAAGTTGTTTCCTCGCTCCCTGACCTCGGTGTCAAGCCCGTTTTCAAGCTTGGAAATAAAGTGGCTGGCGTTAACGTAGTCGCACACGCTCTTAATTTCCTCGTCACTGTACTCGTTGTGCAATGCAATATTGCTTCTGATAGTGCCTGCAAAAAGGAAAACGTCCTGTAGCATTTGACCAAAGTGGCGGCGCAGAGAAGAAATCTTTATTTTCTTAATATCAATTCCGTCAATTAAAATCTGTCCCTTTTGTATATCGTAATTTCTGCAAATCAAGGAAAGAATAGTGGTCTTGCCCGAGCCGGTTGCTCCGACAAAGGCAACGGTTTGGTTAGGCTCAACCTTAAAGGAAACGCCCTTTAGCACCCATTCGCCGGGGACGTAAGCAAACCATACGTCGCGAAATTCAATCTCACCCTTAACGCTTTCAAGCTCCATAGCGTCATCCTCGTCAACAACCGTTGGCTTTATGTCAAAGACGGAAAAGATTTTCTCCGCAGAGGCAAAGGCGTGCTGAAGCATATTAAATTGCTCAGCCAAGGCTTGAATAGGGTTGAAAAACTTATTTAAGAACATATAGAAGGAAACGATAGTGCCGGCAGTAATAGTCTGCCCCAAGAAAACGATGTTGTCAATATAACCGCGGGCGCCCAAGTAGAACAAAAACATAACGGACGAAACGTAAATCATATAAACCATAGGGCGGAAAATACCGAAGGTGAACATTTGCGCCCGCTTGCATTTGCCAAGATGCCTGTTCCTTTCGTCAAACTCCGCCTTTTTGCGCTCCTCGCGGTTGAAGGCTTGTATCACCTTCATTCCCGACAAATTCTCGGACAAAAAGGTGTTTATTGATGTGGTTGCGTTGTTTACGCGCCTGTACGCCTTCCTTGAAAACTTTCTGAAAATGATGGTGAAAAGCACCACAAAGGGCACAAAGCAAAGCACCATTAAGGTCAGCATATAGTTCAGGCAAAGCATAGCACCCAAAACGCCTAAAATGATGAAAATATTCTTCACCAAATTTACAATAATACCTGTGAACATATGGGACAGGGAGTCCGTATCGTTTACCACACGGGTAACAAGCCTGCCCACAGGATTTTTGTGTAGCTGCTCGTGGGATAGTGACTCAATATGCTCAAACAAATCCTCGCGGATTTTGGAGACGATTTTTTGTCCCGTGCGCTGTAAAACAATAGCTTGCACATAAGAGGAAATGAGGGAAACTATGAGGATGCCCGCGTAAATTCCCACGGTTATAAAAAGCTTGGAAAGCTCAAACTCCCCTTGGAGCATTTCGGTTATGCTACCTATAACGATAGGGGACATAATATCGTAAACGATAGAAATGATAATTACGGCAAAAACAAGCAAAAAGCTCTTCAAGTGTGGGCGCGCGTAAGCCAAAAGCCTTTTTATTATTTCCGAGTCCTTCATATTACGGTCAAAGCCGATGGACTCCTTTTTATTTTTCATTAAGCAAAAGGCAACAATAAAGATAACCGAAATGGCACCGATAATTCCGCCAACTATCAAAAGAGGGTAAATTTCGTACATTATAAGCCCTCCTTTTCCTCGTCAAGCCTTTGAAGCTCAACCATATTTCTGTATTGTGGGCAGGAGTCATAAAGCTCCTTGTGTGTGCCAAAGGCAAGAAGCACTCCGTCCTCAAGATAAGCCACCTTGTCCATTTTTTCAATGGTGGAAACACGGTGAGCTATTAAAATAGTAGTTTTGCCCTGCCTTAAGCTGTTAAGATTTTCAAGTATAATTTTCTCCGTTTTTGTATCAACCGCCGACACAGAGTCGTCTAAAATCAAAATAGGAGCATTTTTCATCAATGCGCGTGCAATGGAAATACGTTGCTTTTGCCCACCGGAAACAGTAACGCCGCGCTCACCTAAAACAGTCTTGTATCCGTTTTTAAACTCCACAACGTTGTCGTGAATGTCCGCTAATTTTGAGGCTTCCTCTACGCTGATGTCTGTCGTATCGGTTGCAAAGGCAACGTTATTTTCAATAGTGTCGCTAAAAAGGAAGTTGTCCTGTGGCACATAGGCGCAAAAGTCACGCAAATTTTTTATGGGTATCTCGTTCACGTCGTGACCGTCAACAAAAAGGGTGCCGTTTTCCACGTTATAGGTGCGCAAAATCAAATCCACAAGGGTTGTCTTGCCTGAGCCTGTTTTGCCGATAATGCCGACTCGCTCACCCTTGTTTATCTTCAAGGAGATGTTTTTCAAAGCATCATAGGAGGCGTCAGGGTATCTGAAGGTCAGATTTTTAAACTCAATTTCGCCCTCAATTTTTTCAAGATTACGGACACTCCCCCCGTCCTTTACCTCTATTTCCTCGTCTAAAAGGGCGGAAATTCGGTTCAAAGATGCCTTACCTCTGGACTGCATTTCGATAAGACGTGAAATAGCCATAACAGGCCAAACGATTGTGTTAAAGTAGCCGATAAATTCAACAAACTGTCCTGCGCTGAATTTTTCGGAGTAAACAAGATAACCGCCGTAGCCAATAATAACGCAAATAACAGACTCAACAAAAAGGGTGACAAAAATATGTAAAAGAGTAGAGGCACGGGTGTGGTCCACGTTTGCATCCTCATTTTTGCGGTTGAGCGCCTTGAATTTCCAAAGCTCACGCCCTTCCTTAACAAAAGCCTTGATAACGGAAATACCCGAAAAGCTCTCCTGCGCATGGTCGGAAAGGCTTGAAAACGCCTCTTGCCTGATAGTCCATTTTTTCATCATATATTTGCGGACAATAGTGGCGGAGATGAACAAAAGCAACATAGGGATTAAGGATAGAAGTGTTAGCCACACATCCATTCTGAACATCTTGTAAAGCGCCATTCCGCCAAGCAAGATAGCATCGCACATAGAAAGAATACCGTCACCGAAGCACTCCTGTATGGTGCGTAAATCATTTGTAAAGAGGGACATCAAATTACCCACCTTGTTGCGCTGATAGTAGCTTTGGGATAAATCCTTGGCGCGGTCAAACATACGCTCTCTCAAATCCGTTTCAACCCTGATAGCTGAGCCGAAAAAACACATTCTCCAAAGAAATCTACCCACAACAAGCGCCACAATTACAAAAATCATAGGCAAGCAAATTTCGTCTAACACAAACTCAATTGTGAAATCGTGGGTAGCGCCGTCAAGCACCACAAAGCCGTCACTGATACCGTTTATAACAAGGCGGTAAAGCTCAGGAATCAAGAGCTGAAAATAGTCAACTAAAATAAGGGACAAAAGACCCAGCAAAATCACAGGCAGATGCTTCAAATAATACCTGTTAATATGCTTTCCAAATAACATATTTTCACCTCCTAAAAAATTCGTATTTTAATTTTACATTTCAAGGCTCCATCGATTGAGGCACCCGTAGGGCGTGCCTTGTGCTGAGCTGTCAATTCTGCATTCCCTCAGCCTCCCTTAGAGTAAGGGAGGGGGACCAACAGGGGTCCTCAAGCCGCTCTTTAGTAGGCTTGGGGTTCTCGTATGCGGTGGAGGGATTGTCATTCTGAGGGCAACTGAAGAATCCTTTAACGATTTGCACCAATTAAATTTCTTCGTATCAAAGAAGATCCTTCGCTTCGCTCAGGATGACACGTTGTGTCAATTTTGCATTTTGCGTTTTGCATGTAAAAGCCGTTTCCGGCTTTTACAGGTTTTCCCAATCAATCTCCTCGTTTTTGAAGAAATATTTCTTGTCGCGCTCGCCAACCTGACGCATAACTCTGCAAGGGTTACCAACCGCCACAACGCCCGAGGGGATGTCCTTGGTTACAATACTGCCTGCCCCTATTACCGTGTTATCACCAATGGTAACCCCGGGCATAACCACAACACCTGCGCCAAGCCAACAGTTTTTGCCGATATGCACGGGCTTGTTATACTGTGTGGCTCTTTGACGTAGCTCAGGGTCAATAGGGTGTCCTGCAGTGGCAATAACCGTGTTTGGACCTATCATAGTGTAGTCCCCTATGTAAATATCTGTGTCGTCAACTAAGGTTAAATTAAAGTTAGCGTAAACCCACTTGCCAAGATGGGTGTTTTTGCCGCCCCAATTGGAGTGTAAGGGTGGCTCAATATAAGTGCCCTCACCGATTTGTGCAAACATTTCCTTTAAAAGAGCCTCACGCTTCTTGCTCTCTTGCGGGCGCGTGGCATTATAGTCATATTGCTTTTCCAAGCAAAGCGCTTGGTCGCTTAAAATAGACTCGTCGTTACAGTAGTAAACAAGTCCCTTTTCCATTCTTTCCTTTTGTGTCATAATCCACCTCGAAAAATTTATGCTAATATTATATAATAAATTTAGAAATATTTCAAGTAATACTTGCACAATAAATAATTTTGTGGTAGAATATCTGTGAATTTTTCCGAAAGGATTTTGAAAATGAACGAAAAGCAAAAGAATATAAGAAACTTTTCTATAATTGCCCATATCGACCACGGTAAATCTACCTTAGCGGACAGGATTCTTGAATACTGCAATGCTGTCACCAAGCGTGAAATGGAGGAGCAGCTCCTTGACAATATGGACTTAGAGCGTGAAAGAGGTATTACCATCAAGGCTCGCGCAGTGCGTATTGACTACACCCATAAGGATGGCAAGAAATACACCTTGAATTTGATTGACACCCCAGGCCACGTTGACTTTAACTACGAGGTTTCCCGTTCCTTAAACGCCTGTGAGGGTGCGCTTTTGGTTGTTGACTCCACACAGGGTATTGAGGCGCAGACCCTTGCAAATGCCTATTTGGCGGTGGATTGTGACCTTGAAATTGTACCTGTTATTAATAAAATCGACTTGCCCTCTGCAGATGTTGACAGGGTAAGGAATGAAATTGAGGACGTTATCGGCATCGTTGCCGAGGATTGCCCTGCGGTGTCTGCCAAGGTTGGCTTGAACATTGACCAGGTGCTTGATGCCATAGTTGAAAAAATTCCTGCGCCAAAGGGAGATGCAGACAAGCCATTAAAGTGCTTGATTTTCGACTCCCACTATAACTCATATCTCGGTGTTGTGGTTTATGTGCGCGTAATTGACGGTACCCTTAAGGCAGGGGATAAAATCAAGCTGATGAATACAGGGGCGCAATACGACGTTGTCGAGGTTGGTTACCTAAATGCCTTTGGCTTGCAAAAGGCGGAGTCCTTGCAGGCAGGTGAGGTTGGCTACATTACCGCCAGCATTAAAACCGTTAGCGAAACAAGGGTTGGTGACACCGTCACCACTGTGGAAAATGGGGCAACCGAGCCACTCCAAGGCTTTAAAGAGGCTTTGCCAATGGTATTTTCAGGTATTTACCCCGCAGACGGTGCAAGATATAATGACCTACGCGACGCTCTTGAAAAATTAAAGCTCAATGACGCTGCCTTGTCCTTCGAGGCGGAAACCTCCATTGCCTTGGGCTTTGGCTTCAGATGTGGCTTCTTAGGGCTTTTGCATATGGAAATTATACAGGAGCGCTTGGAGAGAGAGTTCAATTTGGACCTTATCACCACCGCCCCCAGCGTTATTTATAAGATAGAAAAGACAAACGGTGAGGTTATTTTGGTCGACAATCCGTCCAACTACCCTGCCACCGATACAATCAAAACCGCATATGAGCCAACGGTAAAGGCAAGCATCATCACCCCAACCGAGTTCGTTGGCGGTATTATGGATTTGTGCCAGGACAGGCGCGGCATTTTTAAGGATATGAAGTATCTTGATTCAACCCGTGTTGAGCTTCACTACATTATGCCGCTAAACGAGATTGTGTATGACTTTTTTGATGCCTTAAAGAGCAGGAGCAAGGGCTATGCCTCCCTTGATTATGAGCTTGCAGGCTATGAGCCAAGCAACTTGGTTAAGCTTGACTTCCTTTTGAACGGTGAAATCGTTGACGCTCTTACCTTTATCGTTCACGCTGACAAGGCGTACGCAAGAGCAAGAAAGATAGCGGAGAAGCTAAAGGACAACATTTCCCGTCAGCTCTTTGAAATTCCAATCCAAGCCGCAATCGGCTCTAAGGTTATCGCCCGTGAAACGGTGCGCGCTCTCCGTAAGGACGTGCTTGCAAAGTGCTATGGCGGTGATATTACAAGAAAGAAAAAGCTTCTTGAAAAGCAAAAAGAGGGTAAAAAGAAAATGCGTCGCTTAGGCTCCGTTGAGGTAACGCCTGAGGCGTTTATGGCAGTTTTGAAGCTGGACGACAGCGAGAAATGAAAAAATTAGGACTATACGTTCACATCCCCTTTTGCGTCCGCAAGTGTAACTACTGTGACTTTTATTCCGTAGCTCATTCCTGTGACACGGAAAAATCATATATAACCGCCCTGTGCGACCATATTAGGGCTGAGAGCCACCTTTATAAAAATTGTGAATTTGACACGGTATATGTTGGCGGAGGTACGCCGAGTATTTTGTCCCCTGAGTCTGTAAAAATGCTTGCCGACACCATAAAAAACAACCTAAAAACGACACAGGGTCTTGAATTTTCCATTGAGCTTAACCCTTGCTCCATAACCGAAGAAAAGCTTTTAGCCTATAAAAGCGTTGGTATAAACCGCTTGAGCATAGGTATGCAAAGTGCAAGTGACACTGAGCTTAAGTGCTTAGGCAGGCTACACACAAGGTGCGAGCTTGAAAAAGGATTTTTGCTAGCAAGAGAGTGTGGCTTTGACAACATAAGCCTTGACCTTATGTTTGGGTTGCCGAGCCAAAGCGTTGACAGCTTCGCAAAAACCGTTGAGTATGCCCTTTCCCTGTCCCCTGAGCATATTTCTGCCTATGGCTTAAAGATTGAGGAAAATACTCCCTTTGGCAAAAGCATAGACAGTCTTGTGTTGCCAACAGAGGATGAGGACTACGAGATGTACAAGCTCTTGTGCCACAAGCTTTCAAAGGTAGGCTATGAGCAATACGAAATCAGCAATTTTGCAAAAGAGGGCTACCGTTCCCGTCACAATATGAAATATTGGTTGTGCCAGGAATACGTTGGCTTTGGCGCCTCAGCCCACTCCTATTTTGACGGTGTGCGCTACTGTTACGAAAGAGATTTGCAAAAGTATATTTCGGGTAAATGGGGAAAAATTACCGAGGACTATGAAAGAGAGCATCAAACACAAGAGGACAAAATGGACGAGTACGTTATGCTAAGGCTCCGCTTGTGCGACGGTGTTGACGAAAAAGAGTTTGAAAAAGCCTTTCAAAAACAGTTTTTGTCCGAGTACCCCAAAATCGAAAGCTTTGTAAAAAGCGGACACGTGTCCCACAAAAATTCAAAATTTTCCTTTACCTGCGACGGCTTTTTCGTCAGCAACTACATTCTTTCAAAAATACTGCACTGAGAATATTGACCTATACTAAAAGGAGTGTCGCATCAAGCGGCACTCCTTGCTTTTTTATGACTAATGTCGAAAAACAGAGACGAAAACATTGTTAATTTTAGTTCAAAAATATTGACTAAGGAAAATAGGGGTGATAAAAT
>JAZSGX010000014.1:0-27472 GCA_045532975.1 Eubacteriales bacterium
TTTGGCTCTTTTTTTGTATCTAATTTGACTTTTTTACTTGCAATATATGGAAATATATGATAAAATCATAGTGTATGAATTTGTAAATTGCGAGGTGCATTATGAAAATAGGAACAATGGTACATCTTGGTGACAACGTTGTTGAGAAGATTAGAGACGTTAAAAAATATGGTCTTGAATCCTTCCAGCTTTGCGCTTGGAACCATAGTATGATGACAAAGGAATGGGCAGACAAAATCAAGGCTACCGCTGACGAGGAGGGCCTTGAAATCAGCGCCGTTTGGTGTGGCTGGAGCGGAGATGCTCATTGGGACTTTATCGGTGGCTATCACACCCTCGGTATTGTGCCTGTTTTCTTGCGTGACAAGAGAATGGAGGAGCTAAAGCTCGGCTCTGACTTTGCAAAAATGATGAACGTGACAGACGTTATCACTCACTTTGGCTTCTTGCCCGAAAACCCAACTACAGACGATTTCAAGTCCGTTGTTGCTGCAATCAAGGAGCTTGCAGAGTATTGCAAGGCAAACGGTCAGTATCTCTTGTTTGAAACAGGACAAGAAACACCAATTACCTTAAAGAGAACAATCGTTGCAGTAGGTACAGGCAACTTAGGTATCAACCTTGACCCTGCAAACCTTCTTTTGTACGGTAAGGCTAACCCTTGCGACGCGGTTGATGTGTTCGGAGAATATGTTCGCGGTGTTCACGGTAAGGATGGCGAATATCCAACAAATCCATACTATCTCGGTGTGGAAAAGAGAATAGGTGACGGTCGCGTTAATTTCCCTGTTCTTATTGAGAAGCTTAAGAAATGTGGCTACGACGGTTCTATCACTATTGAACGTGAAATTGATGGCGATAAGCAAATTGAAGATATACTTTATGCTAAAAAATTCTTGGAGGACATAATCAATGGCTAAGAAAATCAGGGTAGGCTTAGTTGGTGTTGGCGGTATGGGCGGATGCCACTTCTACAATTACGAAAAAATTGAAAATGCAGAGCTTGTTGCGGTTTGCGACGTGAGAAAGGATGTTGCAAAGCAAAAGGTTGGCAAAAGAAATATAAAGATATACACCAATCTTGATAGAATGCTTCAGCATAATGAGCTTGATATGATTGATATTTGTACACCAAGCTATATGCACAAGAATATGGCTATCAAGCTTCTTAAGAAAGGTTATCACGTTCTTTGCGAAAAGCCGATGACCTTAAACGGCAAGGATGCTGAAAAGGTTATTGAGGCTGCAAACGCAACAGACAAGAACTTTATGGTTGCTCACGTTGTAAGATTTATGAAGCCATATATGACTCTGCGCAGCATTATTGAATCAGGTGAGCTTGGTAAGCTCATTCGCCTTGATATGAAGCGAATTTCTGGCATTCCTGCTTGGAGCTGGGAGGACTGGATGAGAGATGAAAAGAGAAGCGGCGGTGTTGCAACTGACCTCTCTATTCACGATATTGACTTTGTTCAAAGCGTTCTTGGTCTTCCGGATACAATCCAAGCATATCGTTATAATATGAAGGATAATAACGATACAGTAGTTACAAATATGACATATGGTGACACACTCGTTTCCTGCGAGGGCACTTGGTACAACACAGGTATTCCGTTCCACGCAACCTTCTTGGCAGTTTTCCAAAACGGCTCTCTTGAGCTTTCCGATAAGCTTTACAAAAACGGCGCTCCTATTGAGGCAGATGCGGCAAAGGCGGAAAGCGTTGACCTCGGTATCAACGTTGGTAATGACGACGGTTATTTGAACGAAATGCAGTACTTTGTAAATTGCATTATAGAAAACAAAAAGCCTAACTTTGTAACTCCTGAAAGCTCCGCACAGAGTGTAAAGCTTGTGGACGTTATTAAGAAGAAGGCTAAAAAGCTTTAATTTTGCTCAAGATAAAATTTATATAAGCAAGAGCTTAAGGCTTTTGTGAAAATAATAACGAGGAGGCAACCAAGTAATGAAATATACAAGACCAACATATTTAAACGAAAGCGTTGAGGTTGCAGATGTAATCCAAGCATCAACCGTTGCAATTGCATATGTAACAAGAGGCACAGGCCTTAAGGATGATGACGGTAACGAAATTATGGTTAAGGCAACACAGGTAACTGTTGACGTTAGCGGTTTGTTCTAATTGACACCGTGTATCACTCGTTTTCAGCGAGGAGCACCTCAATTAGATAGAAAAGTACAATACAAATAAAAGGCAGAAGATTTAACGCTTCTGCCTTTTAATTATTTCTTTGGCTTGCTCGAAAAAATAAGAGATGCTAAAAATCCGAACACTATGGCTGCGCATATACCGCCTGCGGTTGCCTTGAGTCCACCTGTTAAAGCGCCTAACAGACCCATAGAGTCTACGCTTTCCTTGACACCTTTTGCAATTAAATGTCCAAAGCCTAAAAGGGGTGTGGTTGCACCTGCATTTGCAAATTCCGCAATCTTGTCATAAATACCAATAGCAGAAAGACCAACTCCGGCGCAAACATAAATTACAAGAATTCGGGCAGGGGTCAACTTAGTTTTATCAATTAATATTTGCGCGATAATACAAAAACCGCCGCCAACTAAAAACACAATTAAATATTTTAGAAAAAATTCCATGTCAACCTCTTGAAAGATGAACCAAATGAGCAATCGCGGGGATAGAGCCACCCTGAGCTAAGGAAACTGGACTCATAAGCGCACCTGTGCCTACAAAAAGTACGTTTTTAAGCGCGCCCTTTTCCAAGTTTGGCATTATATCTGCTGCTACAACTACCGCGCTACAGCCACAACCCGAGCCACCCGCGTGGGCATCCTGACCATCTCGGTCAAAAATCATAAGACCGCAATCTGTGTGGTTTTTTCTGATGTCAATTCCACTTCCAAGTAGCAAATCCTTTAGTATTTCGCTACCCTCGTATCCTAAGTCTCCTGTGATAATTAAATCAAAATAGTCGGGGGAGTGTTTGCTATTTTGAAAATAACGGGTCAACGTATCAATGGCACTTGGCGCCATTGCCGCCCCCATATTACAAATATCGGTAATACCCTTATCAACAGCTCTGCCAAACAACACCTCTGTTATTTGCACATTCCCTTCGCTACTCAAAACAAAAGCGCCTGAGCCTGTGGTTGTCCATTGTGCTGTCGGTGTTCTTTGCCCACCATATTCTAATGGAAAGCGGAATTGTCTTTCGCTTGAGCAAAAATGCGATGAGGTTGCGGTAACACAAGCGTTTATGCTTCCACCACTGTACAAGCAAGCACCCAACCCAAGACCTAAGGCACATGTGGAGCAAGCACCGTATAAGCCTGCAAACGGTATGCCCATGTTTGAAAGGGCATAATTGGAGCCGATGCACTGATTTAACAAATCTCCGGCAAGAATCAAATCAATGTCGGAGTCTTGAAAGCCTGATTTTTTAATAGCTCCCGATATAGCCCGATGCTGCATCTCACTTTCTGCACCCTCCCAAGTGTCCTTTCCAAATTTATCATCTTGACAGGTTTCGTCGAATAAATCGCCTAATGGACCCTCTGCTTCTTTGTGACCTGCAACGGAATAGCAAGCGGAAATCTTTGGTGGCTTTGACAGCATAATAATAGGATTGTTCATTCGTATTCACCCCCAAATTAAAGTGGAAAAATAGTATATGACACCGTAAAGAGTACCGCTGACAAGTGCGTAAACTATAACAGGTCCGGCAACAGAGAACATCTTTGCCCCAACACCCAAAATGTAACCTTCGCTTTTTGAATCTATTGCCTGTGAGGACACTGCGTTAGCAAAGCCTGTAATCGGCACAAGCGTTCCTGCACCCGCTATTTTTGCAATGTTGTCAAAAATACCAAGTCCGGTTAATAGGACGGCGATAAATATTAGTGACACGGAGGACAGAGTTCCCGCATCATTTTTATCCATCCCCCACATAGTATATAAATCAATGAAAATTTGTCCCAAGGTGCATATTAAACCGCCAATTAAAAAAGCAAATCCACAGTTTTTTATGATAGGCGATTTTTTCGCTCTGCTTTCTACATATTCAATATATTCCTGTTTTTTCATAAAACCTTCCTTTCGTATACTATTTTAAGTTTGTGTAATACAAAATTAATTATACAAAGCATTGACAAAAAGGCGATTTTGTAGTATCATTATAGTTAGTAATGAAAAGAAAGGAACCGTTTTCGGTTATAGGTGTAAAAATGAGTTTTTTTGCAGAAGCAACTTGGTGGGAACATGTAAATACATTTATTTCTCAGCCTGTGGTTTCAATCATTGTAAGAATTTTAGCTGCCGCTTTAATTTTGTTTGTAGGCTTTAAAATAGCAAGATTTATTGCTAATAGATATGATAAGAGCAGATCAGCCGGAAAGCTTAATAAGACGGTCAGAAATTTCCTTAAGAATATTATAAAAATAGTATTATACATTGCAGTTGTTATAGCTGCATTAGTTGTGCTTGGCTTTGAATTATCCGTATTCTCAGCGGCAATTGCTTCCTTGGGCGTTACTATCGGTCTTGCATTGCAGGGCGGACTTTCCAATATCGCGGGCGGCGTTATGGTTGTTGCATTTAAGCCCTTTGAACTTGGTGATTATATCGAAACTCCTGACACAAGCGGAACGGTTGTAGATATTGGTATTTTCTACACAACCCTGACAACTCCTGACAACAAAAAGGTGGTCGTGCCAAACGGTACAATTTCCAATTCTGTTATCACAAACTATTCCACACATGATACAAGAAGAATAGATTTTGATTTTTCTATTTCTTATAACTCAAGCATTGACGATGCAAAAAAGGTATTAATGGCTTGTGCTAAGGCAGATGAAAGAGTTCTTGTTGACCCTGCGCCAAGGGTTGTAATTACAGAGCACGGTCAAAGCTCCGTTACAATCAGATTGAGACTATGGGTAAAGAATAGCGACTATTGGGACGTGAATTTTGATATGCTTGAGGTTGTTAAGAAGACCTTTGACGACACAGGTATTGAGATTCCGTACAATCAGCTTGACGTTCATATCACGAAATGATAACCTGAAAAAGCTACCGCAAAGCGGTAGCTTTTTGTTATATCAAATTGAAAATTTTGAAATCTATTGTATCGTTTTGGCAAAAAACAGACACTCTGTCGCCCTTTTTTATCTCACCCGAGAGAATTTTGTCAGATAATGGATTTTCAATCAGATTAACGATAGCGCGTTTTAAGGGACGAGCACCATACTCTGAGCTGAATCCGTTTTTGGTTACATATTCAGCAATGCTTTTGTCAAAATCAACCTCTATTTCAAGCTCATGACAAAGCCTTTTTACTTCGCTAAGCATAAGTGCCGCAATTTTCTCAGAATCGATGCTTGAAAGCTTATTGAATACTATTATTTCATCAATTCTGTTTAAAAGCTCTGGGCTGAATTCCTTTTTTACTGCGTCATCTACATGCTCAGCCATTGCTTGGTTTAGTTCTTCGTCACTGTTGGTAGCGCTAAATCCTAATCGAGCAGGCTTTGTGATGCCTTTTGCCCCAATGTTTGAGGTTAGAATAATAACTGCGTTTTTAAAGCTTGCCTGTCTTCCGTGACTGTCAGTCAAAACTCCTTGGTCAAGAATTTGCAAAAGAATATTGTAGATATCCGAGTGTGCCTTTTCAATTTCATCAAAAAGAACAACCGAATAGGGAGCTTTTCTGATAGCCTTGGTCAAAATTCCGCCTTCGTCATAACCAACGTACCCAGGTGGAGAGCCTATCAATCTGGAAACGGTATGCTTTTCCATATATTCGGACATATCAAGCCTTATCAGATTTCCTTCACCTGAAAAAACTGTTTTTGCAATAGCTCGCGAAAGCTCGGTTTTTCCAACACCCGTTGGTCCTAAAAACAGGAAAGAACCGATTGGCCTTGAGTTGCTTTTCAACCCTGCCCGTCCTCTTTTGATAGCAGAAGAGACCGCCTTTACCGCTTTTTCCTGCCCTATTACCAGCTTCGATAACTCAGCATCAAGCTGAGTTAATTTTTTGTTATTGCCTTCCTCGGTAATCGGTATGCGTGACCAACGGGAAATAACATAGTCAATGTCCGCCTTGCGTAATTGACCGAAATTTTTTGTGCCTTTGTTTTCAAGCTTTTCTAATTCTCGTTTCAAATTTTGCTCTTGCAAGCTTAATTCTTTAGCTAAATGAAATTGTTCTCTTAAAATAGCTTTTTCCTTGCTTTCGCTGATAGCTTTCAATCGTTCTTCAAGATTGTCGGGCTTTGCGCTTTGCATCGTTTTGATGTACGAGCATGCCTCATCAAGAACGTCAATGGCTTTGTCGGGCAAAAATCTATCGTTAATATACTTTACCGATTGCTTGACGGCATATTGAATGATTTCCTTGGGGATTGTGACTCTGTGGAAATCCTCGTAGCTTTTTTGAAGACCCAGCAAAATATTTGTAGCCTCTTCTTCGGTAGGCTCATTTACCGTAATAGGTTGAAAACGTCTTTCTAATGCTGCATCCTTTTCAATGTGTATTCTGTATTCATCAAGGGTAGTTGCACCGATTAACTGTAATTGACCTCTTGCAAGAGCAGGCTTTAAAATGCTTGCTGCATCAATTGCGCCTTCTGCCGCCCCTGCACCTATTATCGTATGAATTTCGTCAATGAAGAGAATAATATTTGGTGTGTTTCTTAACTCGGCTAATACGTTTTTCATTCTTTCCTCAAATTCGCCCCTATATTTCGCACCTGCGATCATAGAGGAAAGATCAAGGGAGACAATTATTTTGTCAGAAAGCTCCTTGGGTACGAGCTTTTCATTTATTCTTTGGGCAAGCCCCTCTATAATAGCGGTTTTACCAACCCCCGGCTCCCCGATTAAGCAGGGGTTGTTTTTTGTTCTTCTGCAAAGCACCTGTAATATGCGCTCAAGTTCCTTTTCCCTGCCGATTAAAGGGTCGTGCTTGCCTTGCTTGGATAGCTCGTTCAAGCTTCTTCCATATGTGGAAAGAGTAGGACACGCGCTTAATAAATTACGTTCTTCTTTAGAATCCTTTTCGGCTACCTCTAAGTGAGAGAGTAGCTCGCCCTTAAGCCCGTTCAAGCTAACACCCAAGGATGTGAGAATTCTTCCGCCAACGCTTTCACTCTCTTCACATATGGCAAGGAGCAAATGCTCTGTACCGATAAAGGAAGAATTAAATTTCCTTGCAACGAGAGAAGAAAGCTCAATAACACTTTTGCATTTGGGAGTAAGCTCTCTTACATAAGAGCTACATTCGTTACCGATGCCTGCGATTTCCGTTAAACGAGTGTAAAAATCGTTGAAGGTGACCTTTTTGTCCTCTAAAAATTTTTTAGCGGCACAATCGCAAATTAAAATTCCTAAAATCAAATGCTCTGAGCCTATGTAGGAGTGGCCCATTTTTTCTGCATAGCGCTTTGCATTGGTTAGGGATGCTTGCGCCTTTGGTGTAAATCTGTTAACCATTTTAAATACCGTCCTTTCGTTAATAGTATTGACAAACAGGACAGGAGATTTTCACTGGTTATAAGAATTTATTCGTTCATATTCGTCAGCTAAACGGTTAAAGGTTACAGGGTCAACGTTTCCACTTTCATCTATTAAGCTTTTACGTTGAAATTCGCGTATGCTGTTTTCTGTGGCTTTGTCATAAATTCCTGTAAATTCCAAAGGCTCTATTCCGTCATATTCTTGGCTGATTACGTTTATCATGTGCTGTATAACATAAACCACATTATCTTGCAGACCGGGTAAAATTGTATATTCTTCCTCTCTTGGCAGAACATAAACCGCGCGTGCAAGAGCGGTTGAATCCTTTATTGCCTTGTCAACCGCTTGTAAAAGCTGCCATGTGGTTATGTCAACCTCACCTGTTACAGGCAAAGCGTATTTTTCTTGAAAATCCTTGACCCCTTGTCGCGTTTCTTCGTTGTAAGTACCGGTCAAGCGTATTCTTGCAAGGTCGTTATCAAAGTAGTCAATGCTTCTTAAAATCCTTTGAATTTCAAGAATGGGGTTTTCTTGCTCCTCTAAATTGAAATATGCCATATGCTACACCTCACCCAATGCTATAACCGTGAAATTGACCCGTTGACGTTTGCGAGCCTTCGCTTAAATCTCTGTATGTTTCCGTAATTGAGTCCCAGGTGGAAGCCGAAACAATGCCTGAGCTACCGAAACCAAATAGCTCCTTGTATGCAATTACCGCATTTTGCGTAGAAGGACCGAAAACACCGTCAACGCTCACCTTTGGAATTGAGGTGTAGGTGTTTCCAATGAGATTCAAATATTCTTGCAAGGCAGAAACAGCCTCACCCTGTGTCCCTAATCGCAATACATAGCCCGGATACGGAAGGGTAGAAACGCTGAAATATCCCTGGGGGAGTGTGTCTAAAATTCCGATATATTCTCGGTACAGCTTATCCCAATCCTCAATCCCGACGGAGCCTGTTACGTTTAATCCGTATGCTTCCTGGAAGGCTCTTACGGCATTTTCGGTTTCCTGTCCGAAAACACCGTCTATTGCAACGGAAGGGATTTCGTTGTTGAATTCACTTGTTAAATTTAAAAGATACTGTAGCTCGTAAACCTCACTACCCCTGTCACCCTGTTCTAAGAATGAGTTGAATAAAAGCTCAACCTCTTGTCGTCTCAAGCCTTCGGAAGCCAAATCGTTCAGTCTTTTTACTGCGTTAAAGGTTCTTTGTATGCTATACCAGGTTTCCTTGCCCACAAGACCGTCAGGGGTCAGATTGAATGCCCGCTGGTATTCGCGTACTGCATCCTCTGTTCCTTGACCGAAAACGCCGTCAATAGGATAAACCTTAGGAATTTTAGGATAATTTTTTGAAATTCTGTTTAATCTTATTTGTATTTGCTGTACCGAGTTACCAATGTCTCCAAGACCAAGTGTCCGTCCGTCCCAAGTAATGGTGCGTCCACCCACAGGAGCGTTAGTAACTAAGTTTATATTGTCACCGTAATAATATTTTAAAATTTCAAATGGAGTAAGACCCTGTTCGGCTAAGGTAACGGTGCCCCATTGCTCCAAGCCATCACATCTTAGCTCGCGTCCGTCACAGTAGGCGGCAAAGAAGGGCTCCACATTGTCACCGACTACTATGTAGTCGTTAAATAAGCCGTCCACAAGCTGAGAAACGTTTTCAAAAATATCACGTCCGTTCACAAAGGATTGGTCAATTCCGATAGAGTTTGTGATATCAAAATCATACCCGCGGGAGCGGTAATAGTTAGTATAAATTCGATTTAGCGCAAAGGAATTTTGCGCGTAAATGTTGGCGCGTATAGCATTTTCGGGCCAGGTTGGAAAAATTTCGCTTGATGCCACGTTTTTTATGTAGTCAGCATAGGGCACGGTTACGTTTGGCGCATTGGAATCCGGCGCACCTAAATGGACGGTAATGTATTCCGGAATTACGGGTGTTGTATTTGGCATATATCCTCCTAAAGCTCTGTATTTGGCGTTTCAACGAATCGTCTGGTGGTGTTTGGATAGTCGTCACTTGACTTTGCGTATTCGAGCAACGGTATCAGTTCCACAGGTTGAACGGACGTAATGCCTTGAAAAATAGGGGCGTTTATGTAGCTGTTATTGTAGTAGCCTTCTTTTTCAACAATAATGTTATATACAGTGAATGGGTTTTTGTTTCCGGGAGTCATAGACAACTCCTTGCTTTTTGCATCTAAAGCCAGCTTTGGAGTCATTCCATCTTGGTCAGTGAGAACGGAGTATAAAAGTGCTCCGCTCTTGTCGTTTTCTCCTTGAGCGTATTCGTAAACGCTTACCTTTGCTCCCTCAACAGGTAAAGCGCCGTTTGCGGTTTTTGCCTCTACCACTAAAAAGCCAATGCTTTCGCTGTTCATATAAAGCCTCCTTTGTATTTTCTAATTACATAATATGCGAAAATTCAAAGGCTGCTATTGACAATTGTTTGAAAGCACGCTATAATTAATTGTCTTTTGACAGTGAGTTCGTAACCATCCTCACTTAAATAAAAACTAAGGAGAATTAAAAATGAAAAAAAGAGGCGCACTTTATCTAACACAGGCGGCTTTGGTGGGTGCTATGTATTTTGTACTTACCTGGCTATCAAACTTTTTTGGCCTTGCAAGCGGAGCAATTCAGCTAAGGCTTAGCGAAGCATTATGCGTGCTACCTTATTTTATGCCTTCGGCAACTCCTGGGCTTTTTGTAGGATGCTTGCTTTCCAATCTTTCGATGGGGTCTGTTATTTGGGATACTCTGCTTGGCTCTTTGGCTACCTTGATAGGTGCTTTTGTTGCGTCCAAGCTAAAAAACAAGTGGCTTGTACCTTTGCCAACGGTTTTGGCAAACACGGTTATTGTTCCATTTGTGGTGCTGTTTTGCTATACTCCCGGTGTTAAATCATTTGGGGTTTATGCCACTATCACAGCAGGCGTTTTTGCAGGAGAGGTCTTGTCTGCATACGTGCTTGGCATGATGCTCTTGTTAGCTTTGGATAAGCGAAAAGGAATATTCACAAAAAAGCGTTGATACAACGCTTTTTTTATTGATTTTGAGAAAATCCTATGTTAAAATATAAGTAGATTTTATAGTGAGGTGAAGCGTATGACAAAAAGACAAAAACAAAATTTGATAAAAGGTATTTTAACGGTAGTTTGCTTGGCGGCTTTGGCTGTTTGGTGGTTTGTTATCAAGCCTATGCAGGAGGAAACGCCAACCTATGACGTGCCAAGCGGTACCGTTGAGTTTCACTTTATTGATGTTGGACAAGGGGATGCTACGCTAATAAAGGTTGGGGCGAAAAATATTCTCGTTGACACGGGTGACAGGGATGCGGAAAATACACTTATGACGTATCTTGACAGCAAGAGCGTGACGGAAATAGAATATTTTGTAATAACGCACTATGATTCAGACCATTTCGCAAATGCAACAAAGGTTCTTGATAAATATGACGTTAAAAAGGTTTTGGTGCCTGACCAGGTGAAAACTACAAAAACGTATGAAACGTTTATTGCAAAGCTTGAACAACAGGTTGCTTCTAAAGATATAGAGGTGTTGAATGCCAATGAAATGATTGGTAATAAGCTTGATGTTGAAAACTTAGAGTTGACAGTTTTGGCTCCCTTGAAAAACAACTACAAGGATTCCAATGATTATAGTGTATGCTTAATGGCGCGCTACGGTAACAAAAGAGTTTTACTAACGGGAGATGCTGAAAAGGAAGCTGAAGCAGACATAGTCGAAAGATACAAGGGCACAGAGCTTGAATGTGACGTTTATAAAATGGGTCATCACGGCTCGCGAACCTCGTCAAGTCAAGCACTTCTTGATAAGTCAACTCCTGCATATGTGGTTGTTAGCTGTGGTGTGGATAATGAATACGGTCACCCGCACAAAGAAGCAATGGAAAGGGTAGAGGGCTTGGTGTGCTATCGCACCGATAAGCAGGGTACCATACTTCTGTCGATTGCAAATGATGTGTTGACATTTACTACGGAAAAATAAAAATACCCGCCGATTACAAATGGGCGACATTTTTTGTTAGTGTTGCATAGCAGGTAAGCTGTACTTCTCTTGGAATATGTTGAATTCCTTTTGGAAGTTAGCATCATCACTATCCTTAAGTGCATTAAGATACTCGTGAGTACCAAAGCTACTGTGTGATGTTTCAATAATTGCAACTGCAATGTTGGAGCAGTGGTCGGAAACTCTGGAGTAGTTGTTAAGAAGGTCGGAAAGCACAAAGCCAAGCTCAATAGTACAGAATCCTTTTTGGAGTCTTGTAATGTGGTTGGATTTTGTGCCGGAAATAAGACCGTCAATAACTTGCTCAAGAGGTTCGACCTTGCTTGCAATGTTTACATCGTTTGCAGTATAAGATGTGGCGGTAATTTCGAGGATTTCTGAAATCGCCTTTGAAATAACAGCAATTTCAGCCATAGCCTCGGGCGAGAATACAATTTTCTTATCGTTAAGCTCCTCAGAAACCTTGAGAATGTTTGTGGCGTGGTCGCTCAAACGCTCAAAGTCACCAATGGTGTGTAGCATTTTGGAAACCATAATGCTGTCACCCAAGGATAAAGAGTAGGAGGAAAGCTGAACAAGATAAGTACCAAGCCTGTCCTCATATTTGTCAATGATACCCTCGTTTGTGATAATGGTGTTTGCGGTTTTTATGTCGTAATTGTAAAGGTTATCAATTGCCAAATCAAGTGTTTCCTTTGAAAGCTTACACATTTCAACCGTTAAGTTAGCACACTCTGCAATAGCAACGGACGGGGATTGGCGAATAAGAATTGGGTCGATAAACGCAATCTGCTCCTCTTCGCTTTCTGTTTCCTTCATTAAGAAGTAAGCTAACTTTTCAAGAAGCTTTGAGAATGGAAGCAAAATAGCTGTTGTAACTACGTTAAATAATGTGTGGAAGATTGCAATTGACCAAACATTTACTGTTTCGTTTAAGAAATCTGCACCAACAGCAGAGCATATAGCAAAAGGAATAAAGCATATCATTACAGCAATAATCTTAATAGCAAGGTGAGTTATAGCAACACGCCTTGCGTTTCTATTAGCTGCTAAGCTTGAGATAACTGCTGTTACACAAGTGCCGATGTTAAAACCGAGAATTAATGGGATTGCTACGTTAAAGGTCATCGCAAATCCACCGCCCAAAACGAGAGCCTGTAAAACACCGACAGAGGCGGATGAGGATTGGATTATGGTTGTAAATGCGGTGGCTGCAAGCAAGCCGAGAAAAATGCCTATGTAATGACTGTCAAGCCAAGTGATAACGGAAGCGAAAACGTCATTGTTTTCGGTTAAGCCTTCAACCGAGCCGGACATTAATTCCATACCCTGCATTAAAATTGCAAAGCCTAAGCAAATAGCGCCAATGTCCTTATTCTTTTTGTTTTTCTTACCGAAAAACATAATGAGTACAATACCGACAAGCGCGATAATTGGTGTGAAAAAGGATGGTTTAAAGTAGCCGAGCCAATCAAGGCTGGAGCCGTCTCCACCCAAAGCGGGTAAAGCGGTTATCCAAGGTGTGATGGTTGTACCGATGTTAGTACCCATTAACATACCGATAGTCTGTGGCAAAGCCATGATACCTGAGCCGACAAGACCGACAATCATAACAGTGGTAGCGGAGGAGGACTGAATAACAGCGGTAACTCCGGCACCTAATGCCATGCCCTTAACCTTGTTGGAGGAGGCTTTTTTTAAAATAGTTTCAAGCTTACCGCCTGCCATTCTTTCAAGACCGGTTGACATGATATTCATACCATAAAGGAAGAACGCAAGACCGCCCAAAAGCATAACAAGGGAAACGACAACAATATTCATAAGAATACCTTTCCTTCGTAATTTATAGTCGTGTATATATTATCACAAACTTTGACAAAAATCAAGAAAAAATGTCAGTTAAAACCCAATATTCTTCAAAAATGTACAAGCACTGCTTGACCAAATACCAATATCGTTTCTGTCAAGAGCTAATCCTAAGCCATGGCATCCGTTTGGGAAAATGTGCATTTCAAAATAAACGCCGTTTGCGGAAAGAGCGCTGGCGAGCTCTAAGGAATTCTTTACGGGAACTGCGCCGTCATTAGCTGTATGCCAAATAAAACAGGGAGGAGTGTCGCTATTTATGTGTTTTTCGTTAGAAAACAGCTCTGCCAACTCTTCATTTTCCCATTCGCTTGAAAGCAAATTTTGTCTTGAGCCTAAATGAGTAAAGGACTTGTCCATTGTAACAACAGGATAGCAAGGGATGAATGCATCAGGACGTGCGCTGTACTCGTCTATACTGTCAGTCTTTTCATATGCTTCAAAATCATACATTGTTGCACTTGTACAGGTTAAATGACCGCCTGCAGAAAAACCGCAAACTGCAATTTTTTCATAACCCATACTTCGTACAGTCCTGATTGCGCGCTGAATGTCGCTGAGAGGAGCGAATTTGTGGCAAGGAGCAACATTGTAGTCAAGAGTAAAGGAATTTATATCGTGAGAGTTAAACATCTCTGCAATCGGAGAGTTTTCGTGTCCTGCTTTGCAGCCGTATCCTCCACCGGGGCAAACGATAACCGTGGTTTTTTTATCATTCACCCTAAATTCTGTGATAGAAGGGCGAAAATCGTTGTTTGTGTAGCTGATGTAAGGCGGATTTTCCCAAAGCATGATTTTTCTGTTCATAATAATTACCTCAAAAATGTATTCGGATATGCAACCATATCGTACTTAGTATATCATTTTAACGAGCATCTGTCAATAAAAACCAAGTCGAAAGCAGGAATTAAAAAAATATTTGGATTTTGAAAAAACACTATTGACAAACTGAACTTTGTGTGCTAATATATATAGGCATTAAATATATGCCCTTGTAGCTCAGACGGTAGAGCACTTGACTTTTAATCAAGGTGTCCGGAGTTCGAATCTCCGCAAGAGCACCATGCCAATCGCGTAAGCGGTTGGCTTTTTTCTTTTTTCATGCGAGTAAAAATGAATTTAGTATTAAATATCTAATAAATGTAATAAAAAATGTTTTAAGCAACTTGACAAAAAACGCTTTATATGTTATATTATTATTGTAATAATTTAACAAAACACATTTTTTGTTAAAAGTGTGGTTTTAGGAGGATTCAAATGAAAAAGATCTTAGCATTAGCATTGACCGTTTTGATGCTGTTGCCTATGCTTGCAAGCGTTGCTTTTGCAGCTATGGATATTCCGGAAGATGTGGATATCATAAACGTTGCGAACAAAGCAAGCATCAAGGCTGTTGACTCGTTCGATCAAAACGTAGTTGTTGACGAGGAGGGCATTGTGCCTGAAGCGTTGATCGACGGCGACAAGACAACGGGTACCAACTCACCGATGGGTACATACTACTCTTATGAGCTTACCTATGAAAGCCCATACTACTTTACAGATATCGTTGTTGTATGTAACGGTAAGGGTACTTTGGCAACAGGTGAAGTTGTTAGAAAGGATGCCTACAATGTAGGTGGTATTATCGTTAAGGTTTATTATGGCAACGAGCTTGTTTTTGAGAGCGAGGGCTATGATGTTTGGAACGAAAAGGAAGTTACAATTCCTGTAGAGGTTAAAGGTGACAGAGTAGAGGTTATCCACGCTGACGGTGAAGGCGGAAGAGATGATTATATGTGGGAGATTGAAACATACGCTCCTGATATGGAAATCTGTAGCGCTTTGGTTGAAAACGTAGCAAGCGAGGCTATTTTCTCCGCAACAGGCGGAAACGAAAACTACTGGTGGGCTATGAACTACAAGACGTGGGTTGACGGTGACCCAACAACAGGCTCACGTTCTCCTAAGGGTAGAAACTATTCTGTTTGGATGCACTTCAATCAGGAATATTTGTTCTCACAGATTGACCTTGTTTGTAACACCGAGGGTGGATCAAAGCTTATTGCGAGCACCGGTCAAGTTGATCAAATTAATGACAGATATTTCGGAAACTCAATGATGCGAGTTCTCGTATATAACTATAATGAAGATCTTGTTTGGGACTCGGACGTAGTTGATACATCTACAATAACTACCTTGTCTGTATCTCCATACGTTGAAGGCGCTATTATCGAAATTCGTTTCTTCAACGGTAACTTCGGTGGTGGTGAGTATATGTACGAGGTTAGTGCGTATGCTCAAAGCGGTGAACACCAGTTTAGACAGACTGCGGAAGAAAATCCCGGCTGCTTGACTCCGGGTGTAAGAGAGCTTACCTGCCAGTGCGGTAAGGTGATCAAGCAAGAAATTCCTGCAACAGGCTTTCATAAGTGGGAAGAAGAGGAAATCAGAACTGTTCCTACATCTACTGAAAATGGTGTTCGTGCAGTTGGATGTACAGGATGTGACAGCGTAAAGCTTTATGACATTCCTTCTACAGGACATAAATGGGTAGAATCAACAAAGTACAATGCTAAGTACTGTGATGAGCAAAGCTACACTGAATATAAGTGCACAGATGAAGGTTGTGAACTCACCTATAAGGAAATTACCGGTGAGGCAGGCGAGCATGAATGGGGCGAGGGCGTTACCACGAGAAAGCCAACCGTAACCGAAGAAGGTGAAATTACTTATACCTGTAAGATTTGCGGGGATAAGGAATACGGTAGAATAAGAAAGCATAAGTATACAGATAACACAGCTCCTTTCACTAAGGATGGTATTAAGAGCTATAATGTTGTAGTAAATAAGGAAAGCGACTTGTACAATGAGGCCACCTATATCGGTGTTGACCCTGCAACAATGTTTGACGGTGACATTTACGGTACTTATTGGTATGGTGCTCCTGGTACATACGTTGATGTATTCCTTGACAAGGCATATGTATTTACAAGCGGTTTGTTCTATGCTTCGGCAAACTGGTCGGCAATGAAGATTGAGTTCTATTTGGGTAACGAAAAGGTTGTCGAATATAGCACAGGTAATGTAAATACAGGCGTTGAGCCACTTGACGCACAAGAGTGTGATATGTATGATACACTAAAGGTTGGTGTAAGAGCTGATAAGATTAGAATTACAACAGTTTCTCCAAAATGGGAGAACGGTCAAGCTTGTAAGCTCCAAGAGCTTAAGCTTGTTGCACACCAATGTAAGCCAACTGCTGAGGATTATATTAAAGATAGTAACTATATAGCTCCTAAGTGCGGTAAGGATGGTAGCTGTAATGCTAAGTGTCAGGTTTGTGAGGTAGTAAGCAAGGTTGTTATTCCTGCAACTGCAGACAATGCTCACGAGTACGATGAGGTAATTGCTGATACTCCTGCTACTTGCTTGACAAACGGTGTCGGTCACGCCGAATGTAAGAATTGTCTCGGTAAAATTTACGGAATTACAATTCCTGCAACAGGCGAGCATGATTACACTAAGGAAGTTATTAGTGTAACTGCTAAGTGCGGTTTCTCCGGTGTTAAGAACTTTGTATGTAAGTATTGCGATAAGCTCGGTCATACCGAGGAAATAAAGCCAACCGGTATTCATGAATATGAGTGGACGACAAAGTCATACGCTTCATATACCGCTGTTGGTAAAACCGAATACTGCTGCTTGTTCTGTGATCAGCTTGATCCAAATACAGCAAATAACGTTGACGTAGCTGAAAAGTTGCCAATTCCTGATGGATTGGTTGAATTTGTTGGAAAGAACGCCGAGGTTAAGGATGGCAGAAATACATTGTCATTCACTTATAAGATCGACCTGTCACTCTTGCCAGAACTTGAAAAGACCTGCGACGTAAGAATTATTACCACCATTAAGGACGCTCAAGGCAGAGAAGCTTCTATTGAGTCCTATGGTAAGTACGCTACAAACTCTTACAACGCTGAGACAGGTGAATTTACAGTAACAATTTACCCAAGCTCTCTTGACGATGCGTTTGAAGTAACAACCGTTGCAAGACTTATGAACTTCAGAGGAATTGTTTATAAGACATACGCAACAGGCGCATACACATCTAAATAGAAATATACACCGTGAGGCAACTCACGGTGTTATTTTTTTGGAAAATTCCTACATTATATTATATAGACAAAATAGCGCAGACTAAAAGTGATTTATTAATCGTAAATAAAAGCAGGGCGTTTTTACGCCCTGCGAAATGATTTGAGGTTAATTTAAAAACTTTCCCGACTCGTTTTGTGCCATTTCATCACAACGCTCATTGTAAGGGTGACCAGCGTGTCCCTTTACCCAAACGTAGGTTATTTGATGCTTCTTAATCTCGCTTAAAAGAATTTCCCAAAGGTCAGGGTTAAGAGCAGGGCTTTTATCAGCTTTTTTCCATCCCTTTGCTCTCCAAGACTCTGCCCAGCCGTTCGTAATGGCATCAAGCACATACTTCGAGTCAGAGGTGAGGGTTATTTCACAGCTTTCCTTAAGTGCCTGTAACGCCTTTATAACAGCGGTTAGCTCCATCCTATTATTTGTTGTATTTGGTTCACCACCGCAAAGCTCCTTTTCAATTCCCTTATAAACAAGAATTGCCCCCCATCCTCCGGGACCGGGGTTGCACCTGCAGGAGCCGTCGGTGTATATATCTATATGCTTCATTATTGTACCTTTCAGATTTTTTCTACATTTTATCATACTTATAATATTAAATCAATAAAATTTCAAAAAAATGCAAAAAACTTATTGACAAGTAAAGGATAGTGTGATAGAATAACGCAGAACAGGTGTGGAATCATTTAACATGCCTGCTTCCTGCCGATGAAAAATTCTTAATTCGTCGGTCGCAAGTCCATAGGGAGGTGTAAAAAGATGGAAAAAATTCTCAACTCTTATGAAACTTTGTTCGTTGTTGATTGCTCTATCGGTGAAGATGCAGTAAAGGCAACAGTTGAAAAGTTCACAGCAATGATTGCAGAGAATGGTACTATCGAAAGCGTTGATGAGTGGGGTAAGCGTAGACTTGCATATCCTATCAATGATCAGAACGATGGTTACTACGTTCTTGTTAACTTCAAGAGCGAGGGCGAATTCCCAGCAGAGCTTGAGCGTGTGTTCGGTATTAACGAGTACATTCTTCGTTCTATTGTAATTCGTCAAATTGAAGACAAGAAGACAAAGAAAGAAGCGTAAGCTTTAGGGAGGGTCAAAATGGCAAATTTTAATTTGAACAAGGTAATCTTGGGTGGCAGAATGACTGCTGATCCTGAGCTTAAGCAGACCCCACAAGGCGTATCTGTTACATCATTCTCCGTTGCGGTTAACCGTCGCGGCAAGGATGCTCAGACAGATTTTATCAACTGTGTTGCTTGGAGACAAACAGCAGAATTCATTTGTAAGTTTTTCAAGAAGGGTAGCTCAATCTGTATTTCCGGTTCTGTTCAGACAAGAACTTGGAATGACCAGCAGAACAATAAGAGATACGCAACAGAGATAGTTGCTGATGAGGCTTATTTTGTTGATGCTAAGGCAGAGGGCGCTGTTGGTTCTTTTGGTGGGGATGCTCCTGCATTCCAAACACAGGAGAGCGCTAAGTTTGAAGAGGTTGCAGGTGACGATGATCTTCCATTCTAATTTTGGATGGGAACGAATTTTATAGGAGGATAACTAAAATGGATAACAATGTTGTTGAAAGAGAACAAGTTGCTCAGCGCCCTGCTCGTCAGGTAATGCGCAAAAAGAAGAAGGTTTGCCAATTCTGCGCTGACAAGATTGGTCACATTGATTATAAAGACACAGCTCGTTTGAGAAAGTACGTAACTGAGCGTGCAAAGATTCTTCCAAGAAGAATTACAGGCACATGCGCTCATCACCAGGGCGAGCTTACAAAGGCTATTAAGAGAGCAAGATTTATGGCTCTTATGCCTTACATTGACGACTAATTAAACAAAAAGCTCCGATTTTTTTCGGAGCTTTTTACATTTTATAATATCGGCATTAATGGATATATTATGCGAGCTTATTGGTTTTGCACAAGGCATGGTAAACAAAAAACGAACCAGTTGGGGTGGTTCGTTTTCTGCTATTTAAGGCTTACGCCATTTTGTTATACATCAATGTGAACTGGCTCTTCTTGTGTGCAGCGTTATTCTTGTGGAGAATACCCTGGCTAACAGCCTTGTCAACTCTCTTCACAGCAGCTACATAAGCAACTTGAGCAGCTTCCTTGTCACCAGCCTCAACAGCAGACTTGAACTTCTTGATAGCTGTATTAAGCTGAGACTTTAGCATCTTGTTACGAAGTGTCTTGGTAGCGATAACCTTAACTCTCTTCTTAGCAGATTTGATATTTGGCATGAGAAATTCCTCCTTTAAATATTATCATCCGACAGATGCTATCCGTTGCCTGAGAGGGTGCCCCGAATATAGCCTGTTCGTACAGTTACATATAATATCACATCTCTTACGAAAAATCAATACCTTTTTTAAAATTTTTGGAAATAAATTTTATTTTGTTTTGCGATTGTTTGCGCACAGCTTAAAGCAGTTCACAAAAAATTTACTTTTGTCTTAAATGTAAATTTTTAGCGCTAAAATTGTAAATAATTTAAGAAATTTTATTTTATTTTAAATAAACTATTGACAAGAAAAGGAAAGGGTGATAAAATAACACACTGCATAATATTTCTAAAATAATCTTTTATATATAATATAAAAGGGAATTGGAGTGATTAAAGTTTATGGTCAAAGAACAAAAGCTTGGCAAAAACACGAGAATGAGCTTCGCTAAAATTAACGAGCTCTGTGAAATGCCTAACCTCATTGAGGTTCAAAAGGAGTCCTTCCAATGGTTTCTCGAAAAGGGTATCAAGGAAGTTCTTCACGACATTTCTCCTATCACGGACCATTCTGAGGACCTTTGCATTGAGTTTGTATCCTATACTCTCGATGTAAACAAGCCAAAGTATCCCGTTGAGGAGTGCAAGGTTAGAGATGTGAACTACGCAGCTCCATTGAGAGTTAACGTTCGTTTGTCAAACCGTTTGACTGGCGAGGTTAAGGAGCATGAGGTGTTCATGGGAGATTTCCCACTTATGACCGACAACGGTACCTTCGTTATCAACGGTGCAGAGCGTGTTGTTGTATCGCAAATTGCACGTTCACCAGGAATGTACTACAACTATTCCATTGATAAGACAGGTATCTACAATTACACTGCAACAGTTATTCCATATCGTGGCGCTTGGCTTGAGTATGAAACTGACGCATCAAATGTGTTCTACGTTCATATCGACAAGAATAAGAAAATGCCTGTTACCGTATTTATCCGTGCTCTCGGTGTTGAAACCGCAGAGGAAATCAAGGATATGTTCGGTGAAAAGTTTATGACACCTACTCTTGAAAAGGACGACAGTGAAAAGCTCGCTATGGAGTTTGGCACATCTATTCAAGAAGAGGCACTTAAGGAAATTCACAAAAGACACCGTCCAGGTGAGCCTGCAAACGTTGAGAGTGCAAAAACACTTCTCCACAATGCATTGTTCGATGGCAAGAGATACGATATTTACCCTGTTGGTAGATACAAGTTTAACGAAAAGCTTGCTATTTCTAAGCGTATCCTCGGCTTGACACTTTCCCGTCCTGTTGTAAGTAACTTGACAGGCGAAATCATTTGTGAGCCTGGCAAGGTTCTCACAAAGGAAGACGTTGAGCTTATTGACGCTAACTGCGTAAATGAGGTTTATGTAATCGCAACCGAGAGAGAATCCGGCACACCTGTCGAGCTTAAAATTTTCGGTAACGGTACAATCGACCCTAAGTATTTGCTCGGCGAAAATTGGAGAGACGGTCTTGAAGACTTCGGCGTTAGCGAAAAGCTTCACTTTGAAAATCTTCAGGCAATTATTAACGAGTGCGGTGGCGACTTTGAGGCAATCCGCGAAAGAATCAAGGAATCCACAGAGGAGCTTTGTCCTAAGCACTTGACAAAGGAAGATATTTTGGCATCAATTTCCTACCTTATTGGTCTTGACTACAACATCGGTAAGAAGGACGATATCGACCACCTTGGTAACAGACGTTTGCGCTGTGTTGGTGAGCTTTTGCAGAACCAGCTCCGTATCGGCATGTCCCGTATGGAAAAGATTATCAAGGATAGACTTTTAACACAAAGCACAGAAGAGTTGTCTCCAAAGACACTTGTAAACATAAGACCTGTTGCAACTGCAATTCGTGAGTTCTTCGGTTCATCCCCACTTTCACAGTTCATGGACCAGAACAACCCACTTGCAGAAATTACACATAAGCGCCGTATTTCAGCCCTTGGTCCTGGCGGTCTTTCAAGAGACAGAGCCGGCTTTGAGGTTCGTGACGTTCACTATACTCACTACGGTAGAATGTGTCCTGTTGAAACACCTGAAGGTCCAAACATCGGTTTGATTTCATACCTTTCAACATATGCAAAGATTGATAAATACGGCTTTATTGAAGCGCCTTACCGTAAAATTGTTGACGGTGTAGTAACTGACGAGGTTGTTTACTTAACCGCTGACGAGGAGGACGGTCACGTTATTGCTCAAGCTTATGAGGAGCTTGACGAAAACAACCGCTTCGTAAAGAAGAAGATTATCGCTCGTGAAAGAAGCGAAATTTTGGAAACAGACTCAGATAGAGCAGATTATATGGACGTTTCTCCTAAGATGGTTGTATCCGTTGCTACCGCAATGATACCGTTTATCGAAAACGACGACAACGCCCGCGCGCTCATGGGTTCAAACATGCAGAAGCAGGCTGTTCCGCTTCTCACATCAGACTCTCCTATCGTTGGTACAGGTATGGAGTATAAGGCAGCAGTTGACTCCGGCGTTGTTGTTCTTGCAAAGGAAGCAGGCGTTGTTGAAGAGGTTGACGCTACTCATATCGTAATCAAGAACGAAAAGGGTCTTAAGGACAGATACGAGCTTATTAAGTTTAAGAGATCCAACCAGGGCAACTGTGTAAACCAGAAGCCTATTGTTAAGGTTGGTGAAGGCGTAATTAAGGGTCAGGTTATTGCAGACGGTCCTGCAACCTCCAACGGTGAAATTTCCCTTGGTAAGAATGCTTTAATCGGCTTTATGACTTGGGAAGGTTATAACTACGAGGACGCTGTTCTTTTGAATGAAAAGCTCATTCGTGATGACGTTTACACATCAATCCACATTGAAGAATATTCACAGGAAGCAAGAGATACAAAGCTCGGTCCAGAGGAAATAACAAGAGAAATTCCAAACGTAGGTGAGGATGCGCTCAAAAATCTTGACGAAAACGGTATTGTCAGAATCGGTACTGAGGTTAAGCCACACAGCATTCTCGTTGGTAAGGTAACACCTAAGGGCGAGACTGAATTGTCCGCTGAGGAAAGACTACTTCGCGCTATCTTCGGTGAAAAGTCAAGAGATGTTCGTGATACATCTCTCCGCCTAAAGAACGGTGAGGCAGGTATCGTTGTTGACGTTAAGGTGTTCTCCCGTGAAAACGGTGATGAGTCCTTGAGCCCGGGAGTACACAAGGTAGTTAAGGTTTACGTTGCACAGAAGAGAAAGATTTCTGTTGGTGACAAGATGGCTGGTCGTCACGGTAACAAGGGTGTTATTTCAAGAATACTCCCACCTGAGGATATGCCATATCTTGCTGACGGTACTCCTCTTGATATCGTGCTTAACCCACTCGGCGTACCTTCTCGTATGAATATCGGTCAGGTGCTTGAGGTACATCTCGGTATTGCCGCAAAGAAGCTTGGCTGGAAGATAATGACACCTGTATTTGACGGTGCCAAGGAGCAGGATATCTTTGAATGTCTCAAGATGGCAGGACTTTGGAGACGTGTATTGCCTAACGAAAACACAGACGGTAAGGACTTGTTTGAGGAAGTAGTAAGAGAAGACGGCAAGAAGGACATTCAGAAGCTTGATAAGGAAACAAGAAATAATCCGGATGCAATTAAGAAGCTTTATGAAGAGGATAAGCTCAGAGTTTGTGACGGTAAGACAATTCTTTACGATGGACGTACAGGTGAACCGTTTGATAACCCTGTAACAGTAGGTATTATGTACTACTTGAAGCTCCATCACTTGGTTGACGATAAGATTCACGCTCGTTCAACAGGTCCTTACTCACTCGTTACACAGCAGCCTCTCGGCGGTAAGGCACAGTTTGGTGGCCAGCGTTTCGGAGAGATGGAAGTTTGGGCACTTGAGGCTTACGGTGCTGCTTATACACTTCAGGAAATCTTGACTGTTAAGAGTGACGACGTTGTTGGTAGAACAAAAGCGTTTGAAGCAATCGTTAAGGGTCAGAATATTCCGACTCCTGGTGTTCCTGAGTCATTTAAGGTACTTGTTAAAGAGCTTCAGGCACTTGCTCTTGATATCACAGTTCTCGACAAGGAAGGCAATGAAATTGAGCTTTCCAACTTGGGTGATGATGATATTGAGCCAATGAACATCGTGGCTCCTGTTGAGGAGGCTCGCGAGGAAGAGGTTTACGAGGAAGAGTACGAAGAAGAGTACGAGGATGATTATGAGGATGCTGAAGATTCCTACGAGGAAGATGGCAACTTCGACGATTTCGACGACTAATATTTCTATAAAAAATTAAATGCCAAGGGCTTGGCACAGTGTCAAACCCTTTGGCATAACTAAATATTAAAAGAAGGAAAATGCTGATGGAACATACATTTGATTCTATAAAAATAGGTCTTGCGTCTCCGGAAAAGATTCGTAGCTGGTCCTCAGGCGAGGTTACAAAGCCTGAAACAATCAACTACCGTACACAGAAGCCGGAGAAGGATGGTCTTTTCTGTGAGAAGATCTTTGGTCCAACAAAGGACTGGGAATGCTCTTGCGGAAAATATAAGCGCTCTCGCCATAAGGGTCACAGATGTGAAAAGTGCGGCGTTGAGGTTACAACCAAAAAGGTTCGTCGTGAGAGAATGGGTCACATAGAGCTTGCTTGTCCTGTATCTCATATTTGGTACTTCAAGGCTATCCCATCAAGAATGGGCTTAGTGCTTGACATCTCTCCTAAGGCACTTGAAAGCGTACTCTACTTTGTACAAAGAATAGTTATCGATCCGGGCGATACGCCTTTGGCTAAGTATCAGCTTTTGAGCGATACTGAGTACAGCATGTACTACGAGAAGTACGGTGACCGTTTCGTTGCTGAAATGGGAGCTGAGGCTATTAAGAAGCTCTTGGCTGAGATTGATATTGAGGCTACCTCAAAGGAGCTTAAGGAAGAGCTTTTGAGAGCTTCCGGCCAAAAGAAGATTAGAATTATTAAGCGTCTTGAGATTATTGAAGCGTTTAGAAAATCTAACAATCGCCCTGAGTGGATGATACTTGACGTTATTCCTGTAATTCCACCGGATATCAGACCAATGGTACCCCTTGACGGTGGCAGATATGCGGCTTCTGACTTGAATGACCTCTACCGTAGAGTTATCACAAGAAACAACCGTTTGAAGAAGCTTATTGAGCTTCGTACACCCGATATAATCGTAAAGAACGAGAAGAGAATGCTCCAGCAGGCTGTTGACGCACTTATCGACAACGGTAAGCACGGTAAGCCTGTAACAGGTCCAAACACAAGAACACTTAAGTCCTTGTCCGAAATGCTCCGCGGTAAGCAGGGCCGTTTCAGACAGAACTTGCTCGGTAAGCGTGTTGACTATTCCGGACGTTCAGTTATCGTTGTAGGTCCAAATCTTAAGATTTACCAGTGCGGCTTGCCAAGAGAAATGGCTCTTGAGCTCTTTAAGCCATTCGTAATGAAGCGTCTTGTTGAAACAGGCAAGGCAGCTAATATTAAGGAAGCTAAGAGAAATGTTGAACAGGTAGTTGACGAGGTTTGGGACGCACTTGAAAACGTAATTAAAGAGCATCCAGTTCTTTTGAACCGTGCTCCTACACTTCACCGTCTTTCAATTCAGGCATTTGAGCCTGTACTTGTAGAGGGTAGAGCTATCAGACTTCACCCACTCGTATGTAAGGCGTTTAACGCTGACTTTGACGGTGACCAGATGCCTGTACACGTTCCGCTTTCCAGTGAGGCACAGGCAGAGGCAAGATTCTTGATGCTCTCTGCAAATAACCTTTTGAAGCCTGTTGACGGTAAAGCTATTGCAGTACCTTCACAGGATATGGTATTGGGTTCATTCTACTTGACGCTTGACAGAGCAGGTGAAAAGGGCGAGGGTAACATTTACCGTAACTTTGATGAGGCTATGATGGCTTATGAAAATAAGGACCTTGACCTCCACGCTCCTATCAAGGTAAGAGTTACTAAGGAAATAAACGGGGAAATGAAGTCAAAGATTATCGATGCAACACTTGGTCGTTTAATCTTTAATAAGCAAATTCCACAGGACCTTGGCTACGTTGATAGAGACGTTGATCCATTCGGTCTTGAAATTGACTTCGTTGCAGGAAGCAAGCAGCTTTCTCAAATCGTTGACCGCACAATCAAGACTCACGGCTTCACAAAGGCTGCAGAGGTTCTTGACCACATTAAGGAAATGGGCTATAAGTACTCCACAAGAGCATCTCTCTCCATCTCCGTTGCGGATATGACAATTCCAGAAATGAAGTACACAATCGTAAAAGAGGCTGAGGCTAAGGTTGATGAAATCTTCCAGCACTTTAACGACGGTGAGCTTTCCGAGGATGAAAGATACAATTGCGTTATCGAAATTTGGGACAAGGCAACTGATGATGTTATCGCCCAAATTCAAAAGAGCTTTAATAGATACAATCCTATTAAGATGATGGCTGACTCCGGTGCCCGTGGTAGTATGACACAGATGCGTCAGCTTGCCGGTATGCGTGGACTTATGTTCTCTGCAACAGGTAAGACTATGGAAATTCCGATTAAGTCCAACTTCCGTGAGGGCTTGACAATACTTGACTATTTCGTAGCTGCACGTTCAGCTCGTAAGTCACTTTCCGATACAGCTCTTAAGACTGCTGACTCAGGTTACTTGACAAGACGTCTTGTTGACGTATCTCACGAGGTTATCATTCGTGAAGAGGATTGTGGCACTCGTGACTATATGGTTATGAGCGACATTAAGGACGGTAACGAAACAGTTGAGTCTATCAAGGACAGACTCCTTGGCAGATACACTGTTGAGGATGTAATCAATCCTGCAACAGGCGAGGTTATAGTTGCTGAAAACAATATGATTCTTGCAAAGGATGTTAAGAAGATTATTGACGCAGGCATCAAAGAGGTTAAGGTACGTTCTGTTCTTCGTTGTAAGACAAAGGGCGGCGTATGTGCACATTGCTACGGTATGGACCTTGCAAGCTCCAAGCCGGTTAATATCGGTGAGGCTGTCGGTGTTATTGCTGCACAGTCTATCGGTGAGCCTGGTACACAGCTTACAATGAGAACGTTCCATACAGGTGGTGTCGCTTCTGCTAACATCACACAGGGTCTTCCAAGAGTTGAGGAGCTGTTTGAGGCTCGTCGTCCTAAGAAGCCTGCTATTGCTTGTGAAATCAACGGTGAGGTTACAATCACACTTGACGGACGTATTAATAAGATTCACGTTAATGATACAGAAACAGGCGAGAGCCGTAGCTACGACGTTCCATTCGGTACTACAATGGTAGTTCACGACGGTGACACAGTAGTCAAGGGTCAAGCCTTAACAGAGGGCTATATGGCTCCTCTCGATATACTCAAAATCAACGGTATTGAAGCGGTTTATGACTATATTGTACGCGAGGTACAAAAGGTTTACCGTTCACAAAACGTTGAGGTTGACGATAAGCACGTTGAGGTTATCACCCGTCAAATGACCAGAAAGGTTAAGGTTGAAAACCCGGGAGATACAGAGCTTATTGAGGGTATGGTTGTAGATGTTACCGAGCTCCGCGAGGAAAATGAAAGAATTGAAGCAAGAATTGAAGCCGGTGAAATTGAGCTTCGCGTTGCAACATACGCTCCAATCTTGCTTGGTATTACAAAGGCTGCATCTTCAACTGAATCCTTCTTGTCCG
>JAZSGX010000059.1:0-8974 GCA_045532975.1 Eubacteriales bacterium
GCCGCTGTTTGCCTCGTTCATTGGGTCAGCGTTTGAAGAAACAACAAAGCCATACTCAAAGGCGTTACCTGTCAAGGTAGTATATTTTTCAAGATTTACCTTGTCAATACCGAAGAACTGTGACATTGAAAGCTTGCCGCCGATTTCAACCTCGGTCATTGAGTAACCGTAGCTTACAAAAATCGGCATAAGTGACTCTGTTACGTCAAGACTGCATCCCTCGTTTGTACAAACAGTCGTGCAAGAACCGTTTACAAAATAGCCCTCACTGTAAATAGCATTTATTACCTTGCTATGAACAAGCGCCTCTTTTGCTATCTTTTCACAGGTCTCACAGTCAAGTGCGGTTTCGCAGTTAAAGTCATCAACATAAGTGTGCTTGCCTGTTGCAAGAGCTGTCACCTTAACGTCTTTTAGCTGACATACAACACAAGTGGTTTCACTGATTTCATCATAGCCACAGTTACCAACCTGTGTTACTTCCTTTTTGTCATAGTGTACGCCTGCTGTCTTGTGCGCATCAAGGTCAAAAGTGCGCTCTGTTGTGAAAAATCTGGTCCAACTATTATTTGTATTATAGTTTCTTACGGAATAGCAATATTCAACAGTGTTGCCACCGCAGAAAATACCGATAAAGGGTGCGCCTGTGGCATCATAAATTTCATCACCGTTTTCGTCAGTGCCAAGCTTACTTCCGTTATTCGGGTCGTTGTTGCAAAGCTTAAGCGTCAGGGTACCGCTTGTCTTGGTTGTAACAGAGCCGGGCGTTCCTATATAAGCGTGCTTACCGTTATAGTCAACGCCTTGTAGGAAATCACCGTTTAATTCATCAAAGCTGTTTTGAGCAAACACAACCGTTAACGGCATTTTATCGCCATATCCTGTAACTCCAGTCAAGAGCAAGCCGCCCAAATCAATGTTGGTCATTTTGCCAAGGAAAACAAGGCTTAATTGAGTTTTAACCTTCATACTATCATTGAAGTTGTATGATGAGCTTATTTCAGTCAGACCTTCTGGGAAATAAAGCACCTCGTTTGTGACTGTGCAAGAGCTTAAGAAATGACCGCCTATTGTTTTAAGATTCTTAGGCAAGTAGTTGCTCTTAAAGCCAAACTCGCCAATCCTACGGAAGGCGCTATCGCCGATTGTTTCAAGGGAATCAGGCAAGCTGATGCTTCTTAATGAGGTACAGCCATCAAACGTAGAGCCCAAAGATATAAGCTCAGTGCAATCCTCCAAGTTGATGCTTGAAAGGGACGCGCAACCGTTAAAGCTATTGGCTATTGATTTAAGCCGGCTGCCTTTTTCAAAGATAACCTCTTGAAGAGCAGGGGAACCACAAAAGCCCCAATTTTCAATTTCAGTTACGCTTTTTGAAATAGTTACACTCTTAACAGTTGGCATTCTTCTAAAGGTTTGTGCTGTTATCTTTGTATAATCGTCAGACAAAATGACGATTTTTTCAAGATTATATGTAGGATGGCTTGTTGAATCAATACCGAAAAGCCTTTCCGCTATGCCCGTAACTCCATCGGGAATTTCAACCATAATCATTCTCGAGTCGTCATAATTCTGACCTGTCTTGGCGTTAAGATTTTTGTAATCCGTGCCAAAGGTCTTGGAGTTTTTCATTATGTAGTAGGTTGGATAGGTGGTGTACGTTGTACCGTTGTCATTTCTAAGAAGGACTCTACCCTCTGTGCTAATGCCCTCGATAAGTGGCATATCTGCAACATCTGTTACTGTGCCAAAGTCAGCAGTATAGGTAATTTCAGCCGCAGACACCATAATGGTAAGAGCGCAAAGCGCAACCGACACCATCAAAAGCGTCACGAATAATTTTTTCATTAGATTGCCTCCTTAGCTAAATCGGCAAACACGATGTAAGAATATTTCTCGCCCTCGTTTGGAGAGATTGATTGAATGTATGATGTGCTCTTTTTCTCACCGTTAATCTCTGTAACGTATGCGCCCATTGAGATTTTAGCAGTTTGCTCTCTTTCAGTTGCAAAGCCTGTGAGCTTAATTTCAAACATATCAAAGCCGTGCTGTGAAACCTCGTGGGATAATACCTTTTCGGACTCAAGAATACCGTTTTCACCAATATTGTCATAATTGATTGCGAACACACCGTATTTGAATGTAACGTTTAATGTTTCTGTGTAGTCCTTAATGGCATCCTTGTCAACCTTGTATGTTACGGAAACACCGTTATCAAACAAGCATACAGACTCACCAACTACTGTAAACATTGCGTTTGCAACCGTTTTTACGTTATGTGGGCATCCCTCGTTTGTACAATCAACTACCTTTTCACCGTTAACGTCAAAGCTTGCGTAAGTGATTGTTGTTACCAATGCGTGCTGTGGATTTTCCTTAATGATTACGTTGCCGCAACGCTCACAGTTGATAACGCAAGGATTGTCTGTTTCATTATGCACATTGTCATAGTAGTATTCGCAGTGGTTGCCGTAAACAACCTTTGAAAGCAAGCCCTTTGCTTTTTCAGCCATGCTTGCCATAAACTCGCTGTCTTCAGTACCTGTAAAGATAATAGAACCAATGGTACAGTTACCAAGGGAGTAACCGGAATTAAGGGAAGTACAACCCTTTGGAATAACAAGAACAATTGAATTATGAATGTTCTTTATAAAGTCGTGTGGAATTTGTGTTACTTTCTCTGGCACACGAATGTAGGTCAGGTTTGTACAGCCTTGGAAAGCACCTGCGCCGAGTGTGGTTATCGTATTTGGCAAGTAAATTTCCGTAAACTTAGCGCCGCTAAAAGCATAGTCGCCTATGCTCACAAGAGCATCAGTATTCTTAAACTCAGTCATAGGGCAACCTGCAAAAGCACTGCCGTGAAGCTCCTTGAGCACAGTTGAATTGTTTGTAACGGAAGCCAGCTTGTTGCAACCGGAAAAGGCATAGCCCCTAACCTCTTTAACACCTTCAGGAATTACAATAGCTGTCAAGGATGAGCAATCCTTACAAAAGTCGTTCTGGATAGAGGTAATTTTATTTGACAAAATAAGTGTTTCCAAGCTTTTTGTGCTTTGGAAAACCTTTACGCCGGTGCCTGTAACCGTGTCAGGCATCTTACAGTACTTCAAATTTGTCTTACCGCTGAATTGGGATTGGTTGATGAAAGTAACACCTGTCGGAATTTCGATACGGACAATCTTATTGACCATATCGCCGGCAGACATATTTTCATCGTAGCCGAGAGCAAGGTTAAGTGCCTTGTTTTGAGCAAATGTCAACGTGGTCTTACCGCTCATAATGTAATAGGTTGGATAGGTGTAATATTTGCCGTCGTTACCGAGCAACACAACCCTTTCCGTAGTGCCAAAGCCAGCAAGCTCGCTAACACCGTCAATCGTGTCAGGCACATCTGCGAAGGAATCGCTGTCAGCACCTGCCGCGCTTACGCCAAGGGCGAAAAAGCAAGCAACCAACGCAACTGTCAAGATGGCTAAAAATAATTTTTTCATAGCTTTCTCCTTATTTAAAATATTTATACAGGATAATTTTAACACAAATTATTTATGTTGTCAACAGTTTTGAAGCAATCTAAAAGGAGAGCTGTATGCTCTCCCTTTAAAATTATTTCTCTTTTTCGTATTTGCAAAGACAAATTGGACCAAGCAAGCCTGTTGGTGGGATTTGCATAAAGGAGGAAAGCCAATCGTGATTGCGGTGGGCAAGATTGTTCCTTACCACAACGCGCAAACGGTTTTCGCCACTCTTTAGCGCCTTTGCCATACTGAATTTATAGGGTGCATTAATGCGCTCACCAATATAAACGCCGTTTAGCCATACCTCTGCGGTTTCCCCAACCTGACCTAAGTCAATCACGTTGTATCCCTCCACGCTGTCAAAGGTGCTTTCATATGCCACCTCGCCCTTTAGGTTAGCCATCCAATCGGGGGCGGTCAGGTCTATTAGAGGTGAGTATTTAAGCAGCTTTCGGTGTATCGACATTCCACCGTAAATATCGAACCTCATATCAAGAGCTATTCTGTCTGTTTCCCTTGTAAGTCTTGGAGTACCCTTTGGTATTTCCTCGCCGAAAATCACAAAGAGCATATTTCCCTTTTCAATATGCAAATCAAGCACTCCGTTTTGCGCCTCTGCACGATAGCATTTATTGTGCCAAGGCTCGTAAATCAGACACTCCCCTGCCTGTTTTAAAAAAATTTGAGCATCCACATCGTTGGTTATGCCCTCGTTTGAGAACAGGTAAACGTGGCATCCCTTCTTCTCCACATGGTAGAAGCGTAGCTCCTTTAAGCCCTTGCCCTTTCCTCTTACATGGCAAAGACCTTTTGCCTTTAATGATGTTGGCAAGCGCTTGGTTGAGGTCACCTTCAAATTTTTTAATAAAGGTGCTATGTCACCGCCCTCGGCTATGCGTGATGGCAAAGTGTCAGTGAAAATAACAGGCAAGCCATCCTTGGCAAGATTGTCAAAGCATTTAAGACATCTAACGGGTAAAGCCTCACATTCTGAAACAATAAGAGCGCCATAGTCCTCTTTGTTTACATAAAGTCTGCCATTTTCCACCTTAGCATCCTTTAAATAATCATAAGGGATTATGTCGAAATCAATCAAATTTTGGGTTAAAATGCGACACAGGGTCGAGAACATTTGGCATTTTTCTCCTGTCCACTCACCCTCTGCGTTGTAGAACACAGCCACGTCCGCCTTATGCTTGCCGCCTGTTAGCATATGGGAGCATCTGCCCATATATTCCATCAAATTTTTAAACAGTGGGTACTGATGGTTTTTGCCACCATTATAAAAATGGGGTGGGCAATCCGTATCGTTTTCCTTTGGAGAAAAGGCATGGGGGACAAAATAGTTAATGCCCGAAACAAGCATAATATCTGCAAGTCCCTTCATAAATGGCAAGCCCTCTGCCCAACCGAAAGCACCAAAAATCTCGCACATTGCCCTATTTTTCTTTTTAGGCTGAATGTGAGAATGGGATGATGCAAGCTTAGGCAAGGTGTAACGGAAAAAGGCAGGGTCAGCCGCACCACCGTCTGCCAAGGGTGCGCGGTGTATATGGCTTGAAATGCCGGGTATGTCCTGCATAAGAACTATATCAACACCGCCCATATCCTGTCCGTCAAGGGCGCGGAAATAATGTCCACTACCGTAGCCAAGCCTTGTGTGAGCGCCCATATCTTCAATTACGTGTCCTATATACTTAACCCCGTGGCTGCGGCACCAATTACCAAGCAAAAAGCTGAAATTCTCTCGGTATAGGCGAGTGACAGCATCCATATAGTGAGCGCGCATAAGAGTATTTTTATCACCCAAATCCTCCCACAGAGCAGGCAAAAGCATCCAAGCCTCATCCTCGCTAACGCCCGAGCTTTTGGCAATCATGCTCGGTAGCTCGTCGCTCCAAGGGAATGGGGACTCCATATCACCAAGCTTGTTATTATAGGTGTTTAAAACGTTTAAAAATCCCGGCTCGTCGGAGAAAAAGCCCTTGAAGGTAGAGCCGAAATACTCCGAAAAGTGCTGATAGTGAGGCTTGTATATAGCATCTATCATTGCGTGGCAGGAGTCCTTACTTAGCATATCTATGTAGTAAAAGAAGCGGTCATCCTTATGTGCAAACACCCTTGTCTCCACCACTACGCACACACGCCAAAAGCCCTTTGGCACGTCCCAATATACCATACCGTTGTCAAGAGCTTCTGTTAAGTCCACAGCGGTTTTGGGGTCAAGCTCCTCGCCATCGGTACCCTTTTTATAACGGTAAGCAATTACCTTAATTACGCGCTCCCCCTCAAAAACCCGTCCGCCAACGTAGAATTTCGAGCCTCTTTGCGGTCCTATGGCGTCAATTTGAAATTCACGAGCTAAGCGTTTGCGTAAATGTGCGTTTTCTTCTTTTTCCAAGTAGCCGTTTGCGTAGCCTGTGGGAAATGCGCGGTCGTCAAGAAGCCAAACCCCCATACCAAGCTCACGGGCAGTTTCTAAAATAAAGCCAAAATCCTCCCACCACTCGTCCTGGCAGAATTTTTCGTAAGGGCGGCTCTCGGCACAAAATTCTCTAATACCGCTATTGTATATAGCTAAAATTTCTTCCTTTACCCTCTCCTGTGGCTCTCCGTGTAGCCACAGAAATGGCAATATATAGCTGTCGTGCTTATTCTTCAAGCACTCATAAATGACTTTCTTCATAAGACCTCCAAAAGCTCAATTTCTTTCCTTTAGTTTACCATATATATATAAAATACACAAGAGAAAGTTTAAGAAAAAAAGCAAAAAACAAGCGAGCCAAAAGCTCGCTTGCTTAGCCACCGGCTAGGTTATTAATTTGCTTGTGCTTTGATAAGCTCCTTTTGGTAGCTTGTTGCTTCAAAACCGTTGACACCAACTGTTGTGTCGGAATTACGGTTGATAAAGCTTACCGTTTCCTCTCCGTCCCTTGTTGCTACTACATATGCGGCAATAACAATGTCCTTTGCTATATGCTCATCTGTTTCGTAGCTCATTACAAAATCGTGACGGGCAAACTTGTAGTCAACAGTTTCCGTTGCGTTTACTGTCTTTAACGCAAAGCTATCAAGTGTTACATCACCGCTTGTAAAGGTACCTGCACTGTTAAATGCAAAGCCAAGTTGAATTTTAACACCCATTGTCTCCTCATAAAGAGCCTTGGAGGTTAAGTCAACGTCGTAGCCACTTGAGAAGCTATATGGAGCAACGCTAAACTCATTTACAGAAACGCCAAGAGCTGTATAAACAGGCGCAAGTGCTTCTTCCTTGTCAATACCGCAGCCGTTTACACATACTGTACATTTCTTGCCCGCCTCTGTAACAGATGTAAAGTAGCAGGTGTATGCGCCTGTGTAGTTGTGACCAAGGGCATCTCCCTCAGGTGTTTCGGTGCCGGGGATGAACTGACCGCAGAAGCAGAAGTCTGCTGTCATTTTAGGTAATGTACAGGTAGCCTCCTGTGAGCGAGTTTCCTTCTTAACGTGGCAGTAGGAATTTGTTTCAAGCGTTTTAGCTATTTCCTCAACGCTTGATTTTGCCATTGTGTACTTATAGCCTGTTGAGCAGAAATAGAAATAGCAATTTTGATTTAAGTTATTATAAAAGCTTGTAAACGTTACAGAATTTATATCCTTATCGTTTGGATTAGCAAAAATAAAGTTGATATGATGGTTTCTTTCACTCCAAGCATAGTTGTTAATATCGCCAAGATATACAACATTCTTGATATTGTTTGCATTTGCTGTTTCACGGAACATTTGAACAACTGTGGAATCAACAAACGCCTCTGGCATTACGATAGTAGTGTTTAAGCTTATGCAATCACGGAACCAAGTACCGGAGCTTACGTTACCGCCTGCTGTTGTAAGTGTGGATGGCATAAAGTATATCTCGGGTTTAGTAGGCATTACAAAGCTATCACCCAAGAAGTAACCGTTTTCGTCACGAACCTCAAATGGCTCCTGTACAAAATACATACTACCACATCCACAGAATGGACCTGCTCCGTTACCGTTCGTATTCATTCTAACAAGATTGTTAGGCAAATAAACCGCCTCAAGAGATGTACAGTTAACAAACATCCTGTTTGCTATCTTGGTAAGATTGTCAGGCAAAGATACCGCTTTTAGCTTTTTACAGTCCATAAAGTGACCCCACTCGTATTGTCCGAGATAGAAATCACCAACTCCATCGGCAAAATCAATAAACTGCAAGGAAGAGCATCCCTTAAACGTAGATACGTCCATTGACGTAAGGGTAGATGGAATTGACAAATACTTTATTGAGGTACATAGTTCAAAAGCGTTTTGACCGATAGAGGTAACGCCCTCAGGAATAATTACCGCGCCCTCTTGGTTAACGCCTGAGCTGATTACAGTTTTCAAGGCAGGACAATTAGCAAAGGCGTAATTGTTAATAGCGGTCAATGAGGTAGCATTAGACAAGTCTACTGTTGTCAAGGCTGTGCAGCCGTTAAACATACTCTGCGCTATTTTAGAAACATTACCGAGCTTAATGCTAACAAGAGACGTACATTTTTCAAACATACTTGAATTTGTAACTGTTGTACTGCCCAAATCCACAGCTACAAGAGATGTACAATTTTGGAAAGCGCCTGAGCCAATAGTCGTTAAGCCACCCTCGAATTTTACCGATTTCAAGCTCGTACAGCCTGCAAACACGCTATTGTTAAAGGACGTAACACTTGCAGGAATAACAACCTCTTCAAGACCTGTGTTGCTCAAAAAGTTGTAGTCAATAGATGTTATGCAACCAAAATCAAAGCGCTTAAGCTGTGTCCAATTATTGAATATTTTGCTTGGCGCAGAGGTAAACTTTCTTGAGAACCATTTTATCTCCTCGCAAAGCGGATATTCGCTTGGGTCAGCTGTTGTAAAGCGGTCAACGTAGTCCTTTTTAGGGTTGCTGTGCACCGCATTTGAGAAGTCAAGACAAGTAATTTGCTTCTTGTCAATCTTTTGTGTAAATTCTATGTCAGAATAAAAATCAAAGGTCAAGTTAACTCTTGGGTTACCTGATTCAGGGTTTTCAACGTATACCGTTGTAAATTCGCTCTTATCTGCCAGCTTTACCTGAAAGGTGATATATAGCTCAGGTGTTTCTGCACTTACTGAAATTACAAACAAGCAAGTAAACACTACTACAAGAGCAAGTGCTAATAAAAATTTTTTCATAGTTTTCTCCTTATTAAATAGTCGCAAAGCCACACGTGTGCGTGGCTTTGAATATTGTTTTGCATTTTCGGCGAATTTTTTGTGTTACACCGCGGACGAGCAATGCCCGCACCTACAATTTTGCATTCCCTCGCCCCCTTTGGTGCAAGGGGGTGTCAACATAGTTGACGGGGGGATTGTCAATTTTGCATTTTGCGGCGGGAGGGCATAGGGGTCCTCAAAAACCTTTACGGTTTTTGGGGTTCGCGTGGAGCCCC
>JAZSGX010000034.1:0-5308 GCA_045532975.1 Eubacteriales bacterium
GCATACGCTTCTGACACCTCTTTTTTATCAGATGCCAAAGCAAAATAACCGATGGGCTCATCATTTTTAGTTACTAAATAGGGTGTGTTTTTCCACGCTGTCATTACTCTGTACATTACATCGTTATCATTTCTCAACACACTTACCTTGTTTTGATGATATATCTCTCTTGCGAAGGCTAAAGAGCTTTCATCATTTGACAAAATCTCAGTTACGCTTGTATTTTGACCGTAGCCCCCAAGCAATGACTTTTTTGTATTTTTTGGCGTTATGTAATAAGAGTAATTCCCACCGCAAAGCTCAAAGCCAAAGCGCAAATATCTTGCTCTGTCGCCACCGAGCCTACAAATGTCATATTTTTCTTCCTTTACAATTTCCATAGCGCGATTAAGCAAAATATTCATGTATCCCCGTCCCTCGTAATCGGGATGTGTAGCAACATTTCCAACGGTGCAGAAATTAATTTCTCTATCCAAAACCTTTGTTGGCAAAGGATAAACTCCAACAGCCGAAACAAGCTTATCATCAACAAAAAGTCCTATATGCTTTCTCATATGTGCATCATCCCTTATGCACATTTTGGGTAGCTCCCTTTCAAAATCCATTGTGCATTTATTTTGCTTTGAGAAAACAAGGTTCAAAAGTGAAATTAATTCATCGTAATTCTCTTTTTTTAGTCGTTTAATTTCCATTTTTCGTATCCTTAGCTTTCTTTATAATTGCAATGGCGCTTTCCGGACCAATTGTGATAGTGATTTTTGAGCCCACAACAGGCAAAACCTTGCCTTGACCGTAATATTTAATTTCATCATAGCTATCAAATGGAGCATCATACGCTAATGTGTATTCCTTTTTGTCGCAGTTGGTGATAAGCATAACGGTATTTTTGTCCTTTTCCCAAGAGGATGAAAGAATCAGCGGTGCTTCACTAACATCTGAAAAACCGATTGCACTGTCTGTTACAAAGGTCGGAATGAAATCATTTGTTTTTGGTGGGCGAAGCATTTTACCGTAGTTAAAATAATCCTTAAATTCATATCTCATTTGGCACATGCGGGACAAATACACCATTTTTTCATCGTCGTCAACAATATCGGCATTAATCCAACCGATTTGCTGACCAAACATAACGCTTTGACCTACATGGAATCTGAAATATTCCTTGTCTGATTTTTTGTATCCGTTAGTGCTTCTGCCGAACATAACCACGTGACCTGCATAAATTTTTGAGAAAAACGGCACGTAATTGGTTGCAACCCACGCCCATGTTAAAAATCCGTCAAATTGGTCAGCGTAGGGCTCAGCGTTACATTCACTTGTGAAAATACAATTATCATTACATTCTTCCTTGAGACGTGACATAATATTCTTGTATGAACGAACCCACCAAGAACCGCCACCACCCTCGTGGTTGTGATGGGGAGCACAGCATAAATTGGCATCGGATGCACTGACCTGATCAAGATAAACACCGTCAACGTGACATTCCTTTGACATTTTTCTGATAATTTCTGCAAGTGCCTCGCGCCAAATATGACTGGACGGGCACATTGCGGCAAGCTGACAAAGTGAGCCGTCAGGCTCGTGTGAGGCATATGTTTCGATACATAATTTTCCGTTTACATCAAGTGTTGCGCCTGACAAAAATTCCCGTTCGAATTTCTCGGTTGAAAGGTCGCTTGTTCTTGTATCAACAAGGCGAGCATTGATATAGGGCATTACATAAATATTGTTTTCGTGGAATTCCTCAATGCTTTCATTAAATCCTGCTTTTACAGGGAAATAGTACGGATAGTCATTGTTAAACGGAATGCCGTGCCAATTGTAAATATGATAACCAACAGGAAGCCCAAGTCTTTTTGCAAATTCAATGGGCTTGTTTTTCCAATCGTCCGGCTTTGGGGGAACCAAGCTTCTTAAAGAAATTGGAACAGGCTCAGCTAAGGGATTATTATCATTAGGCATCCAATCCATAAGCCAAACAGGAATATCCTTAAACCAATCCGGAGTATCGTATCTGCCAATTGGAGCATACCACTCTGCGTGGTTTTTAACATATTCCTCGTACATACACGCAATATCGTACCAGTCACCGTCTAAAGCTCGCACAACAACCTTTCCAACCGGCTCAAAGGAGTTATATGCTTTTCCCATCCCGGTGGAGGGATATTCAAATGAAAAGCTTCCTTCTCCTTTTCTGAACATATCGCATCTCATATCGCATCTTTCAGCGCTGGGCGAATGAACAGCTACATAAAGTCCGTTTGATTTTTCTTTTGTAGGCTCGTAAATTCCAAGCACAGGAGAAACGCAACCGAATCCGTTAGGATAATGGGAGTTCCAATGCACCTCTTTTTCGTAAGCATTATCGAAAATCTGACCGCTTGCTTGAGCTATTAACAAATGTGGCTTTTCATATCCAACAAAGGAAATTGACGGAACAGATGCTGATAATACTGTGTAGTCCTGTGAATCGTTAATAACCTGTAAGCCAAAGGTAATTTCATCCTTTCGATATGCTCTTGCGGTGATAATTACACGTATTGGCAGAGAACGGGGAAATTCAAAAACCACACGAAGCTCGTTTTTTCTGCCCCATACATTGACATTGTCCCAGCCTTGCTCGGACGAAAAGCTCTCTACCTCGCCTGTTTTGAGATTTTTTACTTTAAGAGTAGTCATAGGATTTACACAAGGCTCTTCTATCGGCTGATAGTCTAAAAGAGAGGTTTTTGCAAGGGAAGCACCGTCCTTTCTAACATAGATAGCATATGTCAAGCGCCCACTTGTAATATCGTATCTTTCCCCGCTTATTTTTGCAGCATGCACAAATTTCTTCTCCGTAACGGTTGGTAATACAGGCTTACCCTCTCCAAAGGAAATAACCGAACGCAAAGCATAAGCTTCGCTTATCATATTTAAAAGGAAATCTATTTTTGTGCCCACGTTACTTTTCAGCGAACAAAATTCAACCTCGCCCTCACCCGAAAGATATGGAACAACCGTATTAACGCTTTTGGGTGCAAAGGACGTGCAGCCTGCATTTGATAGCATAACATAACCGTAATCGTCACATAAAGCACCATTTGAAAGTGTTATCTGGTGTGTTATATCGTTAACACCAACTGAAAAATCAGGCTTAAAGCTTTGAAAGGTATCAAATTTACTTCTTTCAAATTTCAAATCCATCCATGACATCATATGGATAGGTAGCTGTATTTTTGATGTAAAATATGTACTTACAAGGAGTGCATTGTCACCGCACATTTCAAAACAGTAGTGAACTATAACAGGACCTATTGAGGTGTTATTTTCATCGGTTGGACAAGCGTGAATAGTTAAAGAATTTTCACTTTCCTCAGTCTCTATATTTGAGCCAAGCATATTATAGTATCCAACGGTTTTCAAGGTATCCTTTGAGAAAAAACCGTATTTGTGCTTTCCGTTTGATAACATATAAAATAAATTGCCATTTTCAAGATTTAGGTTTAAAGTGAAACCGTTTTTAAATTTAAAGGCTTTTAAAAATCGCATAATAAATCTCTTTTCTAACTTGTTATGTGCTTTTGATATGGTTTTGAACAGATGTTCTTATGTCCCAATCTGACTGTTCAAGTAATTTTATTGCCTCTTCTTCACTTTCACCGGTAATTTCAGTAACAATTCTTATCATACGCCTCTTTAGCTTTTCGTTAGTTGGGCGTAAATTTATCATCATATTTTCATAGACATTACCGAGCTTTATCATTGCAACTGTAGAAAGCATATTCAAAATTATTTTTTGCGCAGTGCCCGCCTTCATTCGAGTAGAGCCTGTGATAACCTCTGCTCCTGTATCTGTTATAATTGAAACCTTTGCACATTTGGTTATAAGAGTATCCTCGTTAGAGGTAATTCCTATTGTTTCACAGCCAAGCTCACCGGCGTAATTAAGAGCGCCTATTATGTACTGTGCGTTTCCGGATGCGGATATTCCAACAACCACATCTTTTTTTGTAAGATGCTTGTCCTTTAAATCCTTAATACCGCTTTCGTAGCTGTCTTCTGCTCCCTCGGCAGCTTGAAACATACATTTTTCTCCCCCGGCAATAATGCCGATTACCATTTCTCTTGGCACTCCATAGGTAGGTGGACATTCGCTAGCATCCAAAACGCCAAGCCTGCCTGATGTTCCTGCTCCAACATAGATAAGCCTGCCGCCCTGGGATAGCTTTTCTGCAATTATATCACAGGCAAATTCGATTTTGTCAAGTACATTTCTTACAGAAAGCACCGCATTTTCGTTTTCCTTTTGAATTATGTCAAGCATCTTAGCGGTTGTCATACGGTCAATATTTGTGCTATTGGGATTACGCATCTCTGTTTTTAATATTCTATGCTCACTCATTGTTGTTTCTTTTCCTCCATAGAGATTTTGCAAGCTCCAAGGCTCCGTTAACGGGCGGAACATCCAAAACTCGAATGCTACATTTTTTTGTATCATCTCCAAGCTCATCCAAAAGATACGGAAGCAATAGTGCCTGATTGGTCAAGCCACCACCGAGTATTACCGGAATACTTTCTTTATCATCTGAAAAATAAGAAAGCGAAGCGCGAATAAGCTTAGCAATTTCAGCTATGTGCTTTTTAAGTATAGCGATAGATACTTTGTCGCCCTTTTCGGCCTCTTCAAAAACACACATAGCGTATGAAGACACCAGTTTATTGCCACCGCTATATAGGTATTTAAGGAACTCGGCGTTTGAATCGCTAAAGGTTTGCTTTATCCTTTGTACTAATGTTGTTTCCTCCCCCGAGCCGTCATATGCGGAAAAATAGGCGTTTATGGCATCTCTGCCAATATGAAACGCACTTCCACCATTATCGAATAAATATCCCCAGCCTGCAATTCTTTTTGTTTCTTCCTTTTTTACTACATAAGCGCAAATTCCTGTTCCGAGAATCATTGTAATGCCCTCGTTTTCCCCTAGTCCGGCAGCTACAATGTTGTTATTATCACTGCCAACATCACAGGCAGCAAAGGACATTTTATTGAGCATAATCTTAATTTCATCTGCGTAGCTTTCAGATGCACAACCGGCAATTCCCGCATACACCACTACTGAGGAAAGAGGAACATCCTTGCATACCTGAGTAACGCCATCCTCAATTATGCGCTTTGCCCTCTCTATACCCACAGTATTGGGATTGCATCCGTCCAGAAAAAGTCGGCAAACTATCTTACCATTGGGATCTGACAATGCAAACTCTGTTTTAGTTCCACCTCCATCAATTCCCAAATAATATATAGCCTCATCACATCTAAATA
>JAZSGX010000087.1:0-11399 GCA_045532975.1 Eubacteriales bacterium
GTAAAAATTGACCGCTATTATCTAACCTATGAGGAAATAACAGGTGGTGGCAACATTAAATTTGAGCTTACAAAGGAATAACATTATGAAAATTTTAGATTTTTCGCAAAAGGGCTTCAACTTTAAAATTAACGTAAGTGACGAAGGACGTGTGTCCTTGCGCTCTCTTTCCCGTGGGGATGTGGAGCATAAAAGAGAAAAGGACGCTTGGGGTCCTTTGGTGGAAATGCATTTGTGTGGCGGCAATCCAAACGACCACCATATGGCAAAGCATACAGGTGGCTCCTCAACATTTACGTTAAAGTATAATAGTCACAAATATTACGAGAATGACCTCGGCAACAAGCTTGAGCTAACACTTTGTGACGACCAATCAGAGGTTTGCGTACATTATCAATTCTACAAGGAAATTTCCGCATTCCGTACTTGGAGTGTTGTGACAAACGTGGGCAATGCTCCCTTCGGACTTGAATACATTTCCACCTTTTCCTATGCGGGAATTGACGAGGGTGAAAAAGCTATTGATGAAAAAATGCGTGTGCTAATTCCACACAATGCTTGGTGCAGAGAGGCAAATTGGCACTCATATACCCCGGGTGAGCTTGGCTACGCTCCCTTGACCTACTTTTCGGGTAAGCGCATTTTAGTTTCAAACACAGGTACTTGGAGCGCTAAGGAATATTTGCCAATGGGTGCTTACCAAAACTTAGAAACAGGCAACACAGTGCTTTGGCAGATTGAGCATAATGGCTCCTGGGCTTGGGAAATTTCCGACATTGACAGGATGCTGTACCTAAAAATAAGCGGACCAAACGACCAAGAGCACGATTGGTATAAGGAATTAGTCCCCGGTGAAAGCTTTGAAACTGTGAAGGTTGCTATGGCTGTGGGTGAGGACTTTAACGACGTTATCGGGGAAATTACAAAATACCGCCGTACTATTGTGACAAACAACGAGCAAAATGCACGCTTACCGATTATATTTAATGACTATATGAACTGCTTAATGGGTGACACAACCGAGGAAAAGTCCCTACCCATTATTGAGCGTGCCGCAAAAATCGGCGCGGAATACTACTGTGTTGACGCAGGCTGGTACGCAGACGGCACCTGGTGGGATTCTGTTGGAGAATGGAAGGCGTCCTCATGGCGTTTTCCAAGCGGTTTAAAGAGTCTTTTTGACAAAATCCACGCCTGCGGTATGATACCGGGCATTTGGTTGGAGCCTGAGGTTATGGGCATTAACTGTCCGCTAGTTAAGGACTTGGATGACAGTTGGTTCTTTATGCGCCACGGAAAAAGAGTGATTGACCACGGCAGATACCAGCTTGATTTCAGAAACCCTGACGTGCGTAAATTTATGAGCGACACGGTTGACAGGCTCATTAAGGATTATGGCGTTGGCTACTTTAAGCTTGACTATAACATAGAGGCAGGCAGAGGCACGGAATATAACTCCGATAGCTGTGGCGACGGTCTTTTGGAGCATAACCGCGCTTACCTTGAGTGGCTTAAGTCGGTTGAGGAAAAGCATCCTGATTTAGTAATAGAAAACTGCTCAAGCGGTAGCTTGCGTATGGACTACGCACAGCTTTCCGTTTGCCATTTGCAATCGGTGAGTGACCAAGAGGACTACCGATATAACGCAAAAATCTCTGCCGCTGCTTCAACCGCGGTTATACCTGAGCAGGGGGCAATTTGGTCTTACCCCTTGGCAAAGGCATCGGACGACGAGATTATTGTAAATATGGTTAGCTCGCTTTTGAAGCGCGTACATTTATCGGGTGAGATACAAGGTTGGGACGAGCATCAAACAGCGCTTGTAAAGGAAGCTCTTGATTTGCACAAGAAAATAAGAAGTGATATACCAAAATCAATTCCCTTCTACCCTCTTGGCATGCCCGAGTATTCACAAACTTGGATGTGCGAGGCGTACAAGCTACCAGACAAAATAAGAATGGCGGTTTGGCGCATGGACGAGGAAAAGGACACCCTATTTATCCCTCTTGATAGCGTTAAGAGTGCAAAAATACTCTACCCTGTGTCTTGCAATGGCAAGGTTGAGGTGTCAAACGGTGGCATTACCGTTACGTTAAATAATCCTTGCACCGCTGTTGTAATTGAAATCGAATAACTAAAAAATGAGCCCTTCGAGGCTCATTTTTTAGTTTATTGTAACGTCTTGTCCGTCTGTGTAAATGTGCAAGCTACCGTAACGCGTTTCGTAAGCTTCAATACCTAATTCGGCTAATAGACTAAGGGTTCTCTCCTCTGCAGGATTTTTCTTTGAGTCGGTTATGACGACCTTTTCTGTTTTTATTTTTCCAAAAAATTCGGAGTAAGCTTCATTATAGCTACCGTGATGTGGCAATTTAATAACGTCATATTCCCCTTGCATTGGCTCTAAAATTTCCGCAAGCCTTAACTCCAGCGCATCGCCGCAGAACAAAAATTTACTGTTGCCACACTCCATTGAAATCACTAAAGACAGGTTGTTATCATTCTTTTTGTCGTACTTGTCCTTTTTAGGCACGTTTACTTTAAAAACACAGCTATCGCTTTTGAAGGTGTAGTCCTCTTTTAGCTTTGTAGGCTCCTTGCCTTGCTGACTTAGGAATTGGTGATAATTATAATACTCTGCCGAGGACGAGCTCGCCCTTGATTCAATTACAGTGTCAACACCGTATTCCTCAATTATATATTTTGCGCCGCCTATGTGGTCCTTATCGTAGTGAGTTAAAATAAGGGTGTCAACCTTATTATAGTTATGCTCATCCATAAAGTCGCGAATTTGGTCTATATTTTCCTCTTCCCCTGTGTCAATCATTACGATTTTGTTGCCTGTGTTTATGATAATGCAGTCCGCCTTGCCGATTTTCAAAACATCTATGCTTGCGGGGATAATTTTTCCTCCTGGTTCTTCTACGTTATCACAGGCGCAAAGGAGCATACCTATTGCTACAAATGAAAAAAACAGAGCTACAATTTTCCGCACAGTTACACCCCCTTTCTTGTTATTTTAACATAAATTTGTCGCATTTTCAAATTTTTCTTTACAATTTCACATATATGTGCTACAATTATGATAGCCAAACAAACTTAATATGCAATTTTTGGGTATTTTTCATTACGGGATAGCTATACCCTTTTTTAGCCATACTTATTTTAGAACATTACATTTGGCAAAAATGTAGGGCCCTTTCTGAAATAAGTATGAAACCCATAATTGCTCAGAGTTTGTTTGGCGACAATCGGGGTTCTGCGTTTTTCGGTGCGTTCAACCTCGGTTGGCGCACTTTTTATTTTTAAGGAGGGACAAAATGTTTTGTTCAAATTGCGGCAACAAGCTTCCTGACAACGCGAAATTTTGCAACGAATGCGGTGCACAAATCCCGTTAACGGAAAGCCAGCCCACACAAGCGGCTACAAGCGTTTCTGCTTTCGAGCCTGTAGCTGATGAATCACCTGTATCAAGCCAAAGCGCTATACAGGAAGAAGGCGCATCCACAATCCAATCCCAAGAGGACGATATCTCTGAGCCAAGCGCTCAAACGGAGGAATCGGAGCCAACGGAAGAAAACGAAAATGACCCAAAGGCGGAAAATAAGGCTGAGCCAAGGAAGAAAAAGAAGATTGGCGTTGGCGTGCTTATAGGAATTATTTCCTCCTCTTTCTTCGGCATCATTTTTTTAGTAGGTCTTATTATCACCTTTGCGGCTGACAGCAACGTCGGAAACATTATTCTTATTGTTTCGGGTGTTATTGAAATCGGTGCCTCTGTTGCTCTTTACAAGGTTGCCGACTACAGAGCAAAGGTAACCTGTCCTTGCTGCGGTACCAAAAGAATACATAAGAGAATATGGATTCAAACCGACGAAAAGTATAATAACCACGGCAGCAACATCCACGAAAAAATCACATACGTACACCGTTATCTCGACTCCTACACTTGTCCTAAGTGCGGAGAGACCCTCAAGCAGAACATTAAGAAAAACGGCGGTTATGTAAGCAACGACAGACAGACAGGTCAGCTTCAAGACCATAGAATCCCTGTCCGCGAAATTCTTTAAGGAGGAAATAGTAAAATGGATAACAACACATTTGACAAGGATAAATTCAGAAAAAGTCAAGACAAAATTGCTATTTTCTTCATAATTATCTTCTTTATCGGTCTTACATCAGTAATTTGCGCCTTCGCTTGCGGAAACGGTCTTTTCGGTGACTTGTTTGACGATTTGGGCTTGGACGGAGAAGACGGCTACGATTTTTATGAGTTGTACGCTCTTGACGCACAGGAGCTTTGCGACACCTACTACGGCTATAACGAAGCGGAGCAAGCGCTCTACACCATCAAGCTCGAGTATCTCGAGGACGATGGCTACGGTGACGAAGTATATTATTGCACAGTCACTGTTGACTCAGGTATGAACAGCGAATCAGACAGACAGGAATTCAAGCTTGTTTCCGAGGAAACAGCGCAAGAGTTCTCTCCTAATTCCGATTACGATGATTGCCAAGCTATCTACATTTACCAATACTCTGACACGGCTATTGTTGTTTGGGTTACAGACGACGGTCTTGTACTTAACCAAAACGGCACGCGCTTAACAAAAACAAAAATTGACTTTGCTGAAAAGATGGGTGACCCAAAGGATTACTACGGTACATTCACCTTTAGCAGCACTGACTACGTAACATTCAATGAAAACGGCAAGGCAGAGCTGACAGCTGACGGATACACATCCGAGTACAGCTATATTTACGTTAGTACCGAATGGCTAAGCGTTCGCTCTCCTGATGTAAAAGAGAATAGCCTTATCCTTTTCACCCCAGGCTCCAGCAAGTTCAAGTATTTCTATTACAAGGATAATAGTACCCTTTGGTATGGCGGTCAAGAAAGCAACCTGTTCACAAAGGGCGAGGGTGGCTCAGCTTCCCTTGACATTTCCGATTACTTTGGCACATATTACGGCTTTGATTCAACCGAGCAGCTTTTCTACACCTTGGTTTTCAAATCCGATGTCAGCTACGCTAATGATGGTAAGATTTCTTTAACTTACACAAACGGACAGGTTGAGAATGACAACACAACACTCTTTACAAAGGCTGAGCTTCTCACACCGTCTGCCGCGCAAGCCCTTGCAGGCAACTCCACTTATGACGACTGTTACGCTATTATTCTCAGACAAAGCTCATCAAGTGCTGTCGTTCTTTGGGTTACAAACAGCGGTCTTAAGCTCAATACCAAGGACGTTGTATTATCCAAAAAGGCAATGACATTTGCGGATGCAATGGATGACCCAATGAACTACTATTGCACCTATGTATACAATGATAAAAATAAGCTAACCCTCAGGGAAGACGGAATAGCCTCCTTCTTCTTTAACGGCACAACAAAGACACGCAACTACTTATACGTTTCTGCGGATTGGTGTCAACAGCATACAACAGGTCTTACCAAGGACGCCATTATCCTTTACGACCCTGACGACCGCAATTCCTTCATAGATTATTATTTCTACTATGAGGACAAGACCTTGCTTATGTTTAGTGGCGAAACAGCCTTTACGGGAACAGGCTCTGAGGACAAAGCCCCAAGTGATAATGACGATAACGACTACGATGACGGCTATGGCGACGACAGCGGTAGCTCAGGCAATGAAGGCACCTCGGGCAACAACCCTGTAAGTGATTCCGTATGGAACAGCTATTTTAAATTTGATAACGTGACCATTGACGGAGTTGCTGATGGTGGGGAGTATACCGCATACATCTACTCTCCCTCAAACGCAGATGTTCATATGGGTTATTATTATATGGAAATAACCAACGATGGTGTTTATATGTCCGAAATGCTCATAGACAGTGACCCTTCAAGCTACAGATATATGTTCTGGGGACTTTTAGACTTCAGTGACAAAAAGGATGACTTTTCTACAAGCGACGGTGGAAACACCTTTGTTGCTACTGACGGAAATGGCACAATTACCATTTATATAAAAGATGACAAAATTGATAAAATTGTAATTGACGGTAGCACCTACATGGAATACGACTTCTACCATTGGGGTGAAACCTATTAATTAAGCAAAACGGCGAGCCGATTTTTTCGGCTCGCTAAATTTTTGTTGTCTGCTAAAATCCTGCACGCTTGACTTTTTACGACTTATAGTGATATAATATTATTAATAAGGAACGAACAAGGAGAAGGAAATGAAAAATTACGATAACGTGGTTGTTTTTGACCACCCACTTATTAAGCATAAGATTGCTATTTTAAGGGATGAAAATACGAGCATGAAGGAATTTCGCGAGCTTGTAGAGGAAATCACAACTCTTATGACCTACGAAAGCCTTAAGGAAAACGTGCCAACGGTTGCCAAGGAAGTCAAAACTCCTCTTGAAACCTGCACACAGTACGTTGTCGAGGATGATTCTATTGTTATCGTTCCTATTTTGCGGGCGGGTCTTGGTATGGTAAACGGCGTTCACGTTCTTTTCCCATCAGCTAAGGTTGGTCACATCGGCATGTGCAGAAACGAGGAAACGCTTGAGCCTGACACATATTATTGCAAGCTACCCGAAAATATTGAAAATAAGCTTGTTTTGGTTATTGACCCAATGCTTGCAACAGGAGGAAGCGCTTGCGATGCAATTTCTCTTTTGAAGGGAAAGGGCTGCAAGAATATTAAATTTATGGCTATTATCGGTGCGCCTGAGGGCATTTCCCGTGTTGCAGAAGCGCATCCTGATGTAAAAATTTATGTTTCCACAGTTGATAGATGCTTGAACGAAAACGGATATATCTTACCGGGTCTTGGTGACGCAGGCGACCGTCTTTTCGGCACAAAATAAAAAATGCTGGCACCTTAGGGCATAGCCTCTTTTGTTATTTTTTTGAAAAGCGCTTGGCGTAGCCACATTTTCTACTATAAAGAGGCAATTTTATCAAGGGTAATTTTTGAGCTTGCATTTGCAAAAGAGAGCTTTTCGCTACCTTTGTTCGTCAAAGCTCCCCAAATTTCGGCAAAATGTTAATATTTTATTAACATTTGCGGATTTTTGTTATATTTGTCAAAACAGTATGCTAAAATACAATTATCAAATTATTTATTAGGAGAGTTATTATGAAAACAGCTATTTACTTTATGAAGCTCATTGGCACAGGCGCCATCGCTCTTTGCGGTTTTATTGTGTTCTTGTGCGAGCTTATCAGCAGTTTCGGTACCGTTGCCGGTGCATTCAGAGGCTTGGCTCTTTGCGGCTTTGGCGCATTTTTGCTCGCTTACGTTTTGGAAACCTGCAAATGCCCTATCAAATTGAGCATAAAGATTTCTAAGACTCAAGCATCTACACCTGTTGAAGCTAATGAAGCTACCGCAGAAATCCCCGCAATTGATACAATTGCAAGCACAGGTGAAATTCCTGCTACTGACGTAGCCTCAGCCACTGCTGAAATTCCTGTCGCAGAGGTTGTTGAAAGCACTACCACTACCAAAGATACAACCGCCGAATAATTTTATCTACATAAAAAGCTCCACGGTTGTGGAGCTTTTTTGTGCTTATTATATCATTTTTGCAAATCTAACAAATGTCCGTCAAAGCCGAATTTGTGAATAATGAATTCCTCGCCGTCAAAGTTAATCTCGGCAATGGAGCCGTTAACTACCCAAGGAGTGTATTTCATTTTTGTTAGAGGCAAGCCTTGAACGTAGCAAAGAAGCGCGCGAATTACCGAGGAGTGGGAGCCTACAAGAACAGTTTTCCCGTCTTCCTTTCTGCCTATTTCCTTAAGCTTTTCCACCACTCTGGATTGTAGATGTGCCATAGCTTCTCCGCCCGGTGGGGTAAACATTCCAGGGTCGCTCGCCCACTTGCTGTAACCGTCGTCAAAGTTATTTTTTATTTCCTCATGGGTTAAGCCTTCCCATTCTCCAAAGTCAAATTCTCTTAACTCGTTTTCTGTAATAATGGGCAAATCAAGCGCATCTGCCACACCCTTTACAGTATTGCAAGCACGAGATAAGGGGCTTGAATAAATTATATCCACCTTATATTTTTTCAATATGTATTCGCTCACAGCCTTTGCCTGTCTTTCTCCCAAGCTTGAAAGAGGTGCTTCTGTTTTTCCTACCAAATAGCCACACTCATTGGCTTTGCTCTGACCGTGACGCACTAAAATAAACTTTGTCATATTTTTGTCCTTTGCATTTGATTTTCTACATTGTACCATACATTTAAGCGTTTTTCAATACGAGCAATCCTATTTATCGTATAAAAAATTCATTCAATTCGTGTATTTTAATTTACCGTTAGGTAAATTTCATTGCAACGCAAAACCAAGAGGGACAGTAGTGCCGATAGAAGGGGTGAGCGCGAAGCCATCGGCGTACTTCGCACGTCAGTGCAAGCGGTCGCACCTAAAAAAGCGAATTCAATAAAAAACAGGGATTTGCAAGAAATTGCAAATCCCTGTTTTTTATTTTCCAAAGCTTTCGCTTTTCGTTCTATTGGTGCTAATGCGCCCTCTTATTTGTTTGATTCTTCAACAGCAACTGCAACTGCAACAGTCATACCAACCATTGGGTTGTTACCTGCGCCGATGATGTTTTTTGTTCCTTTATTTTTCTTCTCTCCCAACCAAGTAGTCAAGTGTAACCTTGTAGTAATCAGCAAGCTTTATTGCCGCCCAAAGAGGGAGCTCTCGTTCCCCTCGCTCATATCTTTGGTAAACAGTAAGCTGCATATTAAGCAACACCGCAATCTGCTTTTGTGTTTTATCACTGTCTTCTCTCAAATCACGTATTCTTGGATACACAAACATTTTCTCACCCCACACATCATTATGTGAGATAATTATATAAAAAACACCAAACGGTGTTGACAAATAACACCACTCGGTGTTATAATATAATCACCAGCTATTGAGGTTTGCGTTTTTCGGTGCGCTCAGCCTCGGTTGGCGCACTTTTTATTTCACCGAAAATCATTTCAAAGAAAGAGGAAAATTTATGAAAAAGTTTTTATTCTTTTCTATGCTCATTGTTATTGCATGTGTGTTTGCTTCGTGCGGTGAACATGTTCATCAATTCGGTGAATGGGAAACCACAAAAGAGGCTACTTGTGAGATATCAGGTATCCAAGAAAGGTATTGTTCATGTGGAGCATTTGAGAACAAAACTATTGAGGCGCAGCACGATTTATATTCATTTAAATACATTGGAGCATCATGTGGCGAGCACTATACAGAAAGCACATGTAGAAAATGCAATGAAGTTATTATAGAAGAATTTACAGGATCAGGTGATCATACATATATACAAGATTGGTGGATAGAACAAGAACCCGATTGTGAAACTCCTGGTCAAGCGCATAGAATGTGCTGTTATTGCACAGAATATGAATATAAGGAAATAGATGCATTAGGTCATTTGGAAGTAGTGGATGAGGCTATAGAGCCCACTTGTGATAGAATAGGTTTAACACAAGGTTCCCACTGTGACAGATGTAACAAAACGCTTGTTCAACAATATACAATTTCAAACTTAGAACATACTTATGAGTCGGTAGTTACTGAGCCAACATATCAAAGTGAGGGATACACAACACGCACTTGTACTTCTTGCGGTTATTCATATACCGTTGATAAAACCGAAAAATTAAAATATACAATTATATGGAAAGACTGGGATGAAACGATTCTTAGAATTGATAGTGTTGAATATGGCGAAGTGCCAACATATGATACAACACCTGCAAAGCCATCAACTGATGGGTACATATATGAATTTAATGGATGGGATGAAACCGTAACAGCTGCTACTAGCGACGCCACCTATACAGCGACATACAATAGTATAAAACTATATACGATAACGTGGGAAAACTGGGATGGAACAGTTCTTGAAACCAATATTGTTAAACATGGTGAAATACCAACATATAATGGTACAACACCTACAAAGCCATCAACTGTTGAGTACATATATGAATTTAATGGATGGGATGAAACCGTAACAGCTGCTACTAGCGACGCCACCTATAAAGCGTCATTCTATAGTACAACAAGGAAATATTGTGTAACGTGGCAAAACTGGGACGGCTCAACGCTTGATTCTTATCAATTCGCGTATGGCGAAATGCCAGTATATTACGGTTTTACACCAACAAAATTATCAACCGCAGAGTACTCATATGAATTTAGCGGCTGGAATAACACCTTGACAGTTGTTACTGGCGACATCACATATATAGCGACATACAATGCTATAAAAAGACAATACACAGTAACATGGAAAAACTGGGATGGAACAGTTCTTAAAATAGATGAAAACATATCCGCAGGCACTATACCAACCTATAACGGAGCTACTCCGACAAAAAATAGCGATGCTGATACTATATATACATGGGAAGGAGAATGGTCTTCACCATTAGAGCCTATATATTCTAACACAATATTTACAGCGGTATTTGCAGCAACAAAAGGAACGGAAATTAATTCGTCTAACTGGAGAAATTATTTCTCCATAAACTATAAATATTCATTAAAACGTTCTACTTATGATCCAAAATATTATAGCCATATTAACGTTTATGGACAAGCAACAAATATCAACTCTAACTATGAGTATGTGAATGTTAAAGTAACTGTCAGTGTAACAGTACAGTTCTATGAAATATATGATGGTGGTACAGGTTACAGAACAAAAACTGAACAATTTACATTCACTATTAATGAAACAGGAAACAGCTCTTTTTCATTTGATGTGTACGATGTATATGGAATGGCAAGCGGAGTAAATTCTTTCTCAATGACGTTAGTAGATATTTCTGGATATGCAATCAAAAAATAATCTTTTTAGATTTTTCTTTAAATTTTCAAAATTCTAAATAATCTTTTTAGATTTTTCTTTAAATTTTCAAAATTCTAAATAAAAATCCACCAGCTTAGCTGGTGGTTTTGCATTTTCGGGCATAGCCCTAATACTACTGGCTACACACAAGTGTGTTTGAAAACGACCTGCCAGTCATGCAAAGTGTTATTTGCTACCCGTAAACGGGTCTCTTGGGTCAGGGATACTCAATTGATCAATTTTCTTGTCTTCTTCAAGTTGGTTTGCTATGTATTCTTTTATTGCCGCAGTATTTTTGCCTGCTGTGTCAACATAATATCCTCTGCACCAAAACTCTCGATTTCTATATGCAAATTTCATATTTCCCCACCTTTGGAATATCATTAAACTGCTTTTTCCCTTGAGATACCCCATAAACCCCGAAACCGAGAGCTTTGGTGGTATGCTCAGCAGCGGATATATGTGGTCTGGACATACTTCTCCTTCCACTATCTCTACATTCTTCCATTTGCATAATTGTCGCAATATCTCCCTTATCTCTAA
>JAZSGX010000077.1:0-3041 GCA_045532975.1 Eubacteriales bacterium
TAGGTGAATTATACTATCAAGTGCAACAGTAATAAAAAATAGAAGTTCATACGAAACTATGGTACAATTAAGGTAACCACACACAAAAAAGTACACAAGGAGAATCGTATGAACTACAAACATTTTACCATAGAAGAACGCAGTTGTCAACGGGAATATTACAAAAAAGGATTAAGCTATCGAAAAATTGCTGAATTAATGGGAAGAAATGTAAGCAGCATATCAAGAGAATTGCGTAGGAACTGTACACATATGTATGAAATTCCGACATACTATCCGCACACAGCTCAAAAGAAATATTTGTTGCGTCGCTCGTACTGTCACCGAGGAATGTTTAAGAATCCTGAGTTGCTAACAGAAATCAAAGAAAAGCTAGAAAAAACGTGGTCACCCGAGCAAATAGCCAATTCGCCAAGTGAACTAAAAATGCCTTCATTTAAGACGATCTATCGTTGGATATACGAAGGATATATAGATGTTAATTTAAAGGTGTTGAGACGAAAAGGAAAAAGCCATGGTAAGAAGGAAACAAGGGGAAAATTCAACCTTGGGAAATCTATACGAAAGAGAGATAAAAGCGTGTACAAACGCAAGGAATTTGGGCATTGGGAAGCTGACACGGTTGTATCAGGCAGAGGTAAATCCAAGGTGTGTTTTGCGACATTAGCTGAAAGGATGACAAGGTACTACATAGCCATAAAAATGCCTAATAGAAATGCTGATACAATGGCAAAAACAATAATTGAGGCATTATCTCACCTACCACCGGGAGCTGTAAAAACAATCACCTGCGACAGAGGAACGGAATTTGCCAATTGGCAAATGATTGAAAAGGAATTGAATTGCAATGTTTACTTTGCTGACCCATATTGTGCTTGGCAGAAAGGTACAAATGAAAATCTTAATGGATTGCTAAGAGAGTTTTATCCAAAAGGAAGAAACCTTTCAAGAGTTAGCCCTGCTACATTAAAAAAGAATCTGGCGTTGATCAACGCCAGACCCAAAAAAGTTATTGGTTATCTTAAACCTATTGATTTGTTTGAACTTTTTGTTAATTCCTGTTGCACTTGGCTTGACAATTTATCGCTAACAAGTTGTATTTTTTCAAAATATCGGCGATTTTTCCTTCACGCGATGAAGGGCAGAGAGGTAAGCGATATTCGTTTTGGCATAGCCCCATTTGGCAAAGAGCATTTTTTACGGGAATAGGATTTACCTCGTAAAAAAGCTCCTTGATAAGTGGGTTTAAGTATAGCTGTATTTCTCTTGCTCTTCTTATGTTGCCTTGGCTAAACTCCTCGCATAGCTGATGTACAAGCTGTGGGGTTAGGTTGCTGACAACGGAAACCACGCCCTTGCCACCAAGGGCAAGAGTAGGCAAAATAAGCTCGTCACAGCCTGTATAAACGTCGAAAGCACCACCGTGCTTTTGGATTAACTCCGTTAAGTAACCGAGATTGCCGCTTGCCTCCTTTACACCTACAATGTTAGTTACGTTACTTAGCGCTCCGTAAACGTCAATGGGGATGCTTACCCCGGTGCGTGAGGGGACATTGTACATAATAATCGGTATGCTCACGCTTTCGGCAATGGCTTTGAAATGCTCAATCAAGCCGTCCGTTGTTGCTTTGTTGTAGTATGGTGTAACCACCAAGCATCCGTCTGCCCCCAATTTTTCAGCGGTTTTTGTATATCTTATCGCAACGGACGTGGCATTAGAGCCTGTGCCGACAATCAATGGCACGCGCCCGTTTATTTTCTCCTTGGCAAAGGCGATGAGCCGGTTTCTTTCATCCTCGTATATGGTTGGTGCCTCTCCCGTTGTGCCTAAAATTACAATGGCATCCGTTTCTTGTGAGAGCTGAAATTCAATTAACTTCTCGAAAGCAGGGTAGTCAATCTCTCCGTTCTTAAAGGGTGTTACAATGGCAGTGGCACTGCCAAAAAATAACGTCTTTTTTGTATTCACGCTGTAAATTCCTCCAAAATTGCAAAAGTACTTGAAAAAAGCAGGGAAATATTATAAAATAATATGATAGAGTAGTATTATTTTATGCTAAGAGGAAAAAAGCGACAATGATAAAAAACGAATTACCTAAAACGGACTTGTCAACCAAGGACTTTTTCTATAATTTACCCGAGGAGCAAATAGCCCAAACTCCAATAGAGCCTAGGGACCATTCTCGCCTTTTGGTGTTGAAAAGGGACGGAGCATTAGAGCATAAGCATTTTTACGATATAATTGACTATTTAAACGAGGGAGATATCTTGGTTATCAATGATTCCCGCGTTATTCCCGCAAGAATTTGGGGTGAAAAGGTAAGGGACGGCATCGACTTCGTGTCAGCCCCTTCAAAAATAGAAACCTTACTTTTGAAGCAGAAAACTCAAAACAGGTGGGAGGTTTTGCTCCGTCCTGCAAAGAAAATTAAAATTGGCGGCAAAATTCGTTACGGTGAAGTTTTAGAGGCAACAGTTATAGAGGTTGTGGAGGACGGTAACCGCATAGTTGAGTTTAACTATGACGAGCAAAAATATACTAACATATTTGAGGTTTTGAACATAATCGGCTCAATGCCCTTGCCTCCTTACATAACGGAAAAATTAGAGGACAAGGAAAGGTATCAGACGGTTTACGCAAAGGAAAACGGCTCAAGTGCCGCGCCCACAGCGGGACTCCACTTTACCAAGGAGCTAATGGCAAAAATTGAAGCTAAGGGGATAAAAATTGTTCCCGTTATGCTCCACGTTGGCTTGGGTACGTTCCGTCCTGTAAAGGCAGACAAAATAACGGACCATATTATGCACGCGGAGTATATTTCCGTAAGTGAGGAAAGCGCGCGGATAATTAATGAGCGCAAGAGGGCAGGGGGCAGAATAATTGCAGTTGGCACAACGTCCTGTCGCGTTTTGGAAAGCGTTTCCGATGAAAATGGAGAAATAAAGGCAGTAAGCGGTGAAACAGGCATATTTATCTACCCCGGTTATAAGTTTAAAGCGGTAGATAGCTTAATAACCAATTTCCACCTGCCTGAAAGCAC
>JAZSGX010000018.1:0-3832 GCA_045532975.1 Eubacteriales bacterium
CTTGGCCTCCGACTTCCCGTTTTGTAACAAGAGCAGAAATGCCCGTAACAATGATCCGTCTTAACCTTGTTGACGGTCTTGGTCCTATGCTCCAGATCGCAGAAGGTTGGACAGTTCAGCTTCCCGACGAAGTAACAGACGTTCTTTGGAAGAGAACAGACTATACATGGCCTTGCACGTGGTTTGCTCCAAGAGTAACAGGTGAGGGTGCGTTTAAGACCGCTTATGACGTTATGAACAATTGGGGCGCTAACCACGGTGCTATCAGCTACGGTCATATCGGTGCAGACCTTATTACACTTTGCTCAATTTTGAGAATTCCTGTATGTATGCATAATGTACCTGAAGACAAGATTTTCCGTCCTGCCGCTTGGAATGCTTTCGGTATGGATAAAGAGGGTCAGGACTACCGCGCTTGCGCAAACTACGGTCCAATGTATAAGTAATTTTGATTTGGTGAGGATAGTACAAATGAAAAAAACAGCACTTGTGATTATGGCGGCTGGTATCGGTTCCCGCTTCGGCGGTGGAATTAAGCAGCTTGAGCCACTTGGCCCTAACGGCGAAGTAATTATGGAATATTCTATTCACGACGCTCTTGAAGCAGGCTTCAATAAGGTTGTGTTCATTATCAGACGTGAAATGGAGGAATATTTTAAAGAGGTTGTAGGTAACAAGATTGAAAATATCTGCGAGGTTGCGTATGCTTTCCAGGATATGGAAGCGCTTCCCGAGGGCTTTAAAAATCATCCTGACAGAAAGAAGCCTTGGGGTACAGGTCAAGCAGTTCTTTCCTGTAAGGGCATAGTAAACGAGCCATTTATGGTTATCAACGCTGACGATTACTATGGTAAGGAAGCGTTTAAGACTATTCATGAGTTTTTGGTATCTGATGCTACACCTGTTAAGCAGTACGATTTCTGTATGGCAGGCTTCATCCTCAAAAACACATTGAGCGATAACGGTGGCGTTACGAGAGGTGTTTGTGAAGCTGACGATAACGGTTATCTTACAAAGGTAGTTGAAACCTCTAACATTGTTAAATACGGCAATAGCGCAGGTATTGCAAATGATGACGGTACAGTTGATCAGCTCGACGAAAACTGCTATGTTTCTATGAACATGTGGGGCTTAACTCCTGACTTTATTGATGTTTTGGAAAATGGCTTTGTTGAATTTTTGTCAAATCCAAATCTTAATCAAATAAAGGGCGAATATCTCCTTCCAACCGTTATTGGCGATCTTGTTGAGAGTGGCAAGGCATCTGTTAAGATCCTTGAAACAAACGACAAGTGGTTTGGCGTTACATATGGTGAAGATAAATATGCTGTTAAGGATGCTTTCTTGAAGCTTCAAGCAGACGGTGTATATCCAAAGACATTATATTGATATAATTGAAGGCACTATTTTTGAATAGTGCTTTCTTTTTTGCATAAAAATTTCATTTCTTAAGATAATAAATAAAAAGAGGTGAAGCAAATGAACGATACTGAAAAGCTATTAAGAGAGTGTAATTCGGGCATAAAAATGGGTGTTGATTCTATAAATCACGTGTTACCATATGTTAAGAGTCAAGAGCTTGTTGAGGTTCTTAACGCATGTAAGGATAAGCATGCAACCTTAGGTGATGAAACGCACGAAATGCTGAAAAAACACGAAATGGACACTAAAAATCCCCACCCTATGGCAAAAATGATGTCCGATTTAACAACGCGGATGAAAATTACAATGCACAAAAGCGATAATGAAATTGCAAGTATTATGACCGATGGATGCAATATGGGTATTAAATCCTTATACAAATATTTGAATCAATATACGGGTGCTGATGAAAAATCAAGGGATATTACAAATCGACTGATTTCCATTGAACAAGAGCTACGTACCGATATGAGAAGCTTTCTATAAAGACAAAACCGCCTTGAAAGGCGGTTTTGTCTTGACAATTCAATTTTGATACTATATAATATATACAATTGGAGAAAGCAGGTGAATCAATTTGACTAAAACTAAAAAAATAATAATTATCTCGTCTGTTTTATTGATAATTGCTATAATTGCTATTGTTGTTACCCTTGTGCGCCTTAGCGGTTCCTTCGTAGTTACATACGATTTGGCAGGCGGAACGATGGAAGAAACGGAAACGAGAGTGCGGCTTGATAGCGAATATGTGCTGCCAATACCGTCAAAAAGAGGATATGCTTTTGCAGGCTGGTATGATGGAGAAAAGCTTATTAGCACCAATGGTATATGGAAGCTTGAAAGAGATGTGATGCTTACCGCAGCTTGGGAAATCAGAGATGTTAACGGTGTGGTATTCAGCCCTGTAAAAGATGGATATATTGTAATTGGCTATAATGGTGATATAAACAAAACCATTATGATTCCTACTGTTCATAATGATATTAAGGTTGTAGGAATTCAAGAGGGTGCCTTTACCAAGCTTGACGCTCAGGTAGAAAATGCAAATAATAAGTACATCAAGATATACATACCGTCAACGATTATTTCCAAGGAAGAATCGCAGGGACTTGCTAAAAATTTGATGATTAGCCGTTACAGTCATATTGATAATGATGACATTATGTATTTGGAAGAGAACGGTGTATTTTCCGTTGTTGGCTATAAGGGTGACTATAAACAGGCAATTCATATTCCTGAAATATATGAGGGAAAGCCTGTAACGTCTATTGGTGACTACGCATTTTACGGTTCTACTTATGCTATTCCGCTACAGAAAAATGATTTTTATAGAATTAGAATTCCACTGAGTATAACAAATGTTGGAAAAAGTGCCTTCGGTAAGTGCGATGGAGCGAAAGCGCTTTTATATACCTTAAAGGGCGATAGCATAAGAGAAATAATAGATAAATCTCAGCAATATGATTGGTACAAAAATGTAACTATAGCTGATGGTAATAATGAATTGTTGAAGGTTATATCTCAAATCCAACCAGCATTTGGATGGCGGGAATATACCGATGCTAATTATTATGTTAGATTGAATGCGATGGGTGGCACTATTACTAAGCTTGTTGAGGTTAAAAACGAGGATGGCAAGATAGTCACAATTCCTGTTAATGTAAAAGATGCAACCTACAGAAAAGGAAAGGCATACGACTTGCCTGTTCCTGTGCGTGAAGGTTACACATTTGACGGTTGGTATTATAATGACAAGCTTGTTTCAATTCACGGTGATTCTTGGAATTATGATACACACATTGAATTTGTGGCGAAATGGACAGAGATACAAAAAGAAGGCTGACAAAGCCTTCTTTTATTTTGCAAATTTTAAAAGCAAGGACGTGGGCAAAAGCTTTGATGCCAAATGCAAAAGCTTAATTGAAAGGGTTGGACAATAAAGCGCCTTGTTTTTGTTGATTGCCTTTATCGAACCTTTAGCAACCTTTTCGGGGGAAATAAGGTGTTTTTTCTTATATTCCTTGACGTTTTCCAAATTGGCAAAAAAATCGGTTTCAACAGGACCGGGGCAAACGGCACAAACGCTTATTTTCTTTGGCTTCAATTCCTTTCTTAAGGCTCTTGAAAAGCTTATAACGTAGGCTTTTGTTGCCGCATAAACTGCAAACTCTGCTTGTGGCAAAAAGCCTGCGCCCGAGGCAATGTTTATAATTTTGCCACCGACATTCATATATGGCAATGCGATGCTTGTCAAAAGAGTTAAAGCACGACAGTTGACGTCAATCATATTTGAAATTTGTTCCGTTGTATTGAGCTCCACTGTACCTGTGTAGCCTACTCCTGCGCTTAACACCAAATATTTAACCTCGAACTTTTCTGTGCGTAAGGCTAATTCTATAGCTTTGAAATG
>JAZSGX010000004.1:0-45057 GCA_045532975.1 Eubacteriales bacterium
CATAGCTTTATCCTGAATTTTTTATAATATTATACACTATGTATCTAATTTTTGCAATAGATTCGATAAAAAGTTAAAAAAAATACACAACAAAATCATACGTATACTGCTTGATTGTCTGACCGCGCAAATAAAGAAAAGACGGCAAGCATATAGCTTGCCGTCTTTGGCGCGCCCTGGAGGATTCGAACCTTCGACCTACCGGTTCGTAGCCGGGCACTCTATCCACTGAGCTAAGGGCGCATTCTTTGGAGCGAGTGATGGGAATCGAACCCACGCGACCAGCTTGGAAGGCTGGAATTCTACCATTGAACTACACTCGCATATTTGTTTTTTTCCTTAATATAATAGCACAACAAAGTACCTTTGTCAATACCTTTTTTCATTTTTTCAAAAAAATTTTCAAGGTGTATTTTCGATTGGTTTGTTTCACATTTTTTTATTGTCACAAGTAACGGCGGGAGCAAGCCCCCGCCCCTACGAATGTTAGAGATTTTCCAAAAATTTACCAAGCTTATTTGCAATAATTTGATGTCCCTTATCGTTTGGATGGAGTCCGTCAGGCATATACTTTAGGTACCATTCCGGTGTGTTGCCACAAAGCTCACCTGAAGCAAACAAATCAAGGACGGGAACAGAATAGTATTCACACACGTCTCGCACTGCTTGAACGTAGTCCTTCAAAGGGCGTTGCTCTACTCCGTCAGGCTTCCATGTGCCTACGCAGCTTTCCTCGTTATATCTGTGTAAGGGCGTAATAAACACTATGGTTTTATCATAGTAGTCCTTTATCAAATCTTGAATAAGTGTATGGAGCGCGCCGTAAAAGGTGCGATTGTCCCTGTCCTCGAAAGTACCAACAGGCGCTTGACCGTTACCAAAATCATTTGTGCCGCCAAAGACAACAACAACGTCTGCCCTCTCCATCATGCCTGCGCGGAGAATAAAATCTCTGTCACGCACAAGGCTGGTTATTTCTGTTTGGCGGGCAATACGGGTGCCGCCTATACCGTAATTTCTTGCTTCCTTTAAGCCGTATTTTTCCTTAATTAAGCTATGGTATATAGCCCCGTTACAGCTTGTGCCTGCTCCCTCGGTAATGCTGTCACCTAAAAAATTTATCGTCTTTCCTTTTAATTCCATTATAAATTCTCCAAGAATTTTTGTAGCTTATGAGCTATTAATTTCTGTCCGTTATCATTCGGGTGGAGTCCGTCAGGCATATATCTTTCGCACCACGCCCAAACGCGAGCGGGCATTCCGCTATCCTTGAACATATCAAGGACAGGAATAGAAAACAGCTCGCACACCTCACGAATAGCATTTACAAAGTCAGCCAAGGGGCGCGCATTTGGGTTGCCGTCCTCCAGGCGTTTATTATAATCAAGCTCCTCGTTAAGTCTGTGCAAGGGGGTCATAAATACTATCTGCTTATCGGGATAGTTTTTGATTAGATAGAGGCAAAGGGTTTTAAGCGCACCGTAAAAGGTATAAACGTCGCTGTCTCCCATTTGACCGAGAGGAATATTACCGTGGCCGAAATCGTTTGTGCCGCCAAATACTACGACAACGTCAAAATCCGGGTCCATACGCTCTGCGCGTGCAACAAAATCCTCATCAGAGGGGATACCCTCAAATTTTTCCTTTGGTATTCTTGCAATACGGGAGCCACCAACACCATAGTTACGCGCTTCGGCTAAGCCTGCGCTTTTTTTAATTAAATTGGGATAGAAATTTTCAGGGCTCGCTACCCTTGCGCCCTCGGTGATGCTGTCACCTATAAAATTGATTTTCTTTCCTTTTAGTTCCATTATAAGTTCTCCAAGAATTTTTGTAGCTTGTGCGCCATTATAGCGTGACCCTTATCGTTGGGATGGAGCCCGTCGGGCATAAATTCGTCACACCAAACACGCATATTACCGTACATTCCGCTTTCCTTGTACATATCAAGCACAGGGATTGAATAATACTCGCAAACCTCACGCATTGCTCTTATAAAGCATACCAAGTCACTTGATTTATCGCTCCAATCAAACGCCTTTTCCTCCATACGGTGAATAGGTGTCATAAACACGATGGTTTTGCCTGTGTATTCCTTAATAAGATGCTGACAAAGGTTGTGCATGCCACCGTAAAAGGTATGTATATCTTGGTTATCAAAGGTGCCCAGGGGAATTGTGCCGTGGCCGTAGTCGTTTGTGCCACCGAAAACAACAACTATGTCTGCATCCTTGTCCATATCCGGCGCTCTTAAATTAAAATCCTTGTCAAACGGGTCATCCGTAATCACAGGAAGACGGGCAATTTTAGTGCCGCTTTTACCGTAGTTACGCGCCTCTGCAAGACCTACGCTTGCCTTTAAAACAGCGTGATAGGTTTTGTCAGGACCGCTTGTGCCAACGCCCTCTGTAATGCTATCTCCCAGAAAATTTATTTTCTTTCCCTTTAGTTCCATTTTATTTTCTCCTTGAACAATTAAGTCACATTTATTTTATCAATTTTCCCTTGATTATTCAAGTGCTTTTTCCACATTTTTAAAATAAAATTGGAAAAGTAAAAAGTGTTTCCTTCAAGCGCGCATAAATTGGCATGATTTGATTTGCTGGCAACGGGCTTTCACCTATTCCGCATTTTACCGTAAGGGCAGGTCTCTGACACTCCTGTATAAACCAATTGCCAAGTCCCTCTCCCTTTGCTTCTGTTAAATCATAGCCTGTTGAACGTGAAATCAATCTGGCGATATGCTCTGCTCTTTTTGGCGTTGCATCTTTGGACCTGTAGCAAATCTTTTCGCCTGAGGTGTGAAAAGAAAGAACTCCTTCTATTTCTGTTTGGTTGTATTTAATGAAATTAGTCAGTGCTATTATTTCAGGCTCACTTTGGGTGTACTCACCGTCACACCTCAATATTTTGCACCCCTCCGACTTTACGTTATAGTTACAGTTTAAATCAATCCCTCTGCCATTTGCACTCCATTTTGAAAAATCCTCGTTTCCATTTTGTGCAAGCAGCCTTTCTTTTATTGGGTTGTCCTCGCCAACTCCATTTAGCCTGTATTCCACACCGTCGGGATTCAGCATCGGCACTATATAGATTTTGCGCATTTTGTAAAGATATCGCAGATTTATCTGATACATTTGCGCATATCTTTCGTAGGCATTCAAATACTCCTCAATAAAATTCACCAAAACCGAGGAGCATATATTGTCCGTTGCATTATGGGTTGCAACGTACAAAACGCTTTTTTGTGCCGATTTGTCTCCTAACGTAACAAGAGGTATCCCCCTTTCAAAAACACTTTGCCCTATGTATGTCACCGACACTCCTTGACTTCTTTTTTGTAGCTCGTTTAGCCTTTCTAACATTTCTTTGTACGTTAATTCCTTAGAAAACTGCATTCTTGCCGCTCCTTATGTGATTATTTTATGAAAATTTGTGGTTTTTTAATATTTACTCTTCTCTTTTTAAAAAATATATGATAAAATAGATTAGATTATTTTTAAGGGTGTTATTTATGAAAAAAAATTTCTTTAAATTTTCGCTTTTATTGAACATTGGATTTGCCATATTATCCGCTGTTTTCATGTTCATATACGCTTATTATGACAAGCAATATGACGGTGACTCATTTTTTGCTTTTCTTGACTTTTTCAAAAAGCTTTTCGATTTGCTTGCTGTTTTTGTTGGCTACGCCACAATTATCTACGCCTTCTCAAAGCTTGATTTTAAAAATGGATTGATTTCTATTGGAACATTTTCTGTTTCCGTGTTCATTTCCTTTATCACTATGATTATCGGCTCTTGCATCAGCTTTACGGGAGAGTTCACCTTAGAGTTTTTCTTTTCAATGGCATTCTATTCGGCAGGTAGCTGCTTTATTACTCAGATAATACCGGCTATAATCATTGCTGCCATAGTTTACAAATTTACAAAGCCATCGGCAACGGTTGAAATAACAAGGTTTATTTCATGGAAAAATCCGCTGCAAAAAGCAATGCTTATAATCACCCTCGGTCTTTTCGCGTTCAACATTGTTTATCTTACTGCTTTTGAAGTATTCCCCTTCCTTGTTGAAAACAATTTTGAATTCTATGCAAGTGAAATCGGCGGTGTCATCGTAGATATTACGCTTTCATACGTTTACAAGATTGTATTCTATATTTTGCTTCAATATCTCGTATATTACTACATGTACAAAATTTATGATGCTTATTTGGCATCGCACCCAGAAAAAAAGGAAAAGGTTTAATTTATGGTAAAAAGATTTATTTGTTTGGCTTTAGCTCTTGTTTCTCTTTTCTCTGTTTGCTCCTGTATAAAATCAGAGAACAAATACGACTACGACCTTTCGGAGTACGTTTCATTGCCCGACTACAAAAATCAGGAATATGAAATAAAGGAAGACGATATTAAGTTAGCTATCGCTGCCTATCTTATGGAATTTGCTCAAGAATACAAGGTAAAACGCGGCGACAACATTCAGGTTGATATTAAGTTCTACTCTCTTAAGTCTCCCGACGTTGACGCAAAGGATAAGGAAATCACAGAGCTTTTTAAGGACGACTTTTGGTTTGACAGGGTTGGTACGCCAAACACAGAAGGCAAGTATCAGATTTCCTCCTTGATTGAAGAAAACATTTTAGGTGCTAAAATGGGTGTGACTGTTTCTAAGCTCTTAACCCTTGATGACACCTTCTTTGATGAACGCTATCGCGGACAAAAGGTATTTGTTGACATCACAATAAACAACAGAGTTTGTCAGGTTGGTGACGTTTTAACTGCATCCTACACAGGCTACTATATTGACAGCGAGGGCAAAATTGTTAAGGAAAACGGCAAGGAAAAAACCTTTGACCAGTCCGACAACAGCCCCTTCTATATCGGCTCACATATGGCTATTGACGACTTTGAGGAAGGGCTTATAGGTATGACGATTGGTGAGGAAAAGGACATCTACGCTACGTTCCCAAGCGAATATGCACCCGAGCCAACGCTGGCTGGCAAAAGAGTTCTTTTCAAGGTTAAAATAAAGAGCTTTTACGTTGCGGCAGCTTACGACGATACTTTTGTTAAAACCAACTTCAAATCCTTCAACAACGTTGCAGAATTTGAGGCTTCCTTGAAGAAGGAATATGTTTTGAACAAGGTATATGAGTACATTTCCAAAAATGCTCAAATCTTTGACTTCCCAGATGCTGAATATGACGCAACGGAAGAAGAGCTTGAATCTGTCGCTGCTGCTTTCCAAAGCCAGTACAAAGTAACGCTTGAACAATACGTTGAGCAACAGTACGGCATGACTATTGATCAATACATCAAGTCTAATATGAAAACCGAAATGGTTCTCTACTCCTTGGCAAGATTGATTGGTACTCCCGCTATCCCCACGGAAACGGAGCTTGCCGCTGAAGAAAAGCAGCTTATTGAGGATTACAAAAAGCAATATATGTCCCAAAACGGTGTTACGGAAAGCCAAGCTCTTTCTCAAGCAAACGACTCCGTTGCAGCTTTAGGAAGCACATATATTTACGAACAGGTTATGTACAGAAAGATAGATGACGTCCTTGTTACTCAAGTAAAAACCAAAGAAATCCCATCTGAAAAAATCTATGTTTTTGATGCACAAGTAAAATAAAAAACAACCGTCAGGCAAAACTGCCCGACGGTTATTTTTTATTTACGCTTGCTTCTGTCTGTCTCAAGATAATAGGTCGCTTCCATGTCCGCAGTTGACAAAGCAAATGCAAGCGGGAACATTTCAAACGCCTTGCTTACGGAATTTGTAGCAATGGAGCTTTCAACATTGGAGTAACCCATATGGTATCTTATTGCAAAGGCTTCCTCTCTTGTAAGCTTCATAAAGGGAGTTATCATATAAACGCTCTTTTCTCCATGACCGTATGGCATACTGTCATCGAACTCAAAATAAGGAACTCTTTCCCACTGACCCTGCTCGTTCTTTGCATTACGGTAGCTTATTTTATATACGTTCATTTTACAAAGGTCGTGTAGCAAGGATACAATGGCAATAGTCTCCTCACTGTAATTTAAGCCGTATTTTTCCTTCGCAACAGGACGGTTAAGATATTCGCACAAGCAATCGTAAACGTTCAAGGAATGCTCGCACAAGCCCCCCTCATAAGCACTGTGGTATCTTGCACTGGCAGGCGCGGTAAAAAAGTCCGAGGATGCTGAACATATAAATTCGAGCAGCTTATCTGCACCTTCTCTTTTGATTTTTGATTTATATACCTCTATAAATCTATTTCTTGCATTCATTTTATTAATTCTCCTTCATTAGCTCATCAATCATATCGCACACTCTGTCACAATGATGCGTTGCCTCGTTTTTTACCTTTTCGACAGCGTTAGACACCGCATATCCGCAAAATTCCTTAATCATAGGCAAATCATTTACATTGTCCCCTACCGCATAAATTTCGGGATTTTCAAAAAGGCTTGCATATTCGTATATACCCGTCACCTTGGAGGTGCCTGCAGGCGGCATATCGACGCTCCAGCCATTTCGGTATGCACTGATTTTATCACTGTAATTTTCTCTTACAAACTGTGCAAATTCCTCAGCCGCTTCATCGCTTGGGAAGGTGCTGTTTGCGTGGGTAAATTCCTTAAGAGATGAAAAATCATAAGGTATTTTACCTAACGTATCAACATAACATTTATTAAAGCCGTTACCAACGGTAAAGAACTTGGTTTCAAGCTCCATTGCCTTTGCTACTATTTCATCCATAAAGGGACCCATCTTTCCCCTTTTGGAATATAAAACGTTGCCTTCACCGTCTCTGATAAACGAGCCTGTACAGCTAATAACAAAATCAAATTCAAAGCCATCCTCTTGTCTTAGCCATTGGGAAAGCTCAGCATCTCTGCCGGTAACAATGCCAAATTTATTTCCGGCTTGACGGAAGCGCCTTATTGCCGCCTTGTCCTCTTCACTTACCTTACCGTGGTAATTTATTGTTCCATCGTAATCACTTGCTATAATTTTCATAATCCTAATTCATATAACTCCGTTTCATTTAAAACCGTAATTCCATTTGCCATTAACAGCTCTGCGGTTATTCCATTGCCCTTTCTAAGAGTTTTGGTATAAGTACCATCGTATATTTGACCCTTTCCACAGGATGGACTGCGCGCCTTTAAAACTGCTATTTTGCAATTGTTCTCCTTTGCTGTCTTTAAAGCTAACAAGGCGCCACAGCGGTATTGCTCCGTGACGTCTGTACCGTCACACATAATCACCCTGTCACCAACAATTTCGCTTGGCTTTCTCGGTATAGGCAATCCCCCATCTGCCTCAGGACAAATCAAAATACAGTTAAATTTCTCTTTTAGCTTAAGCGCCTCTTTATTAGGCTTCGACTTACCGTCGTACCTACAGCTGACGCCAAAAAGACAAGCGCTGACAAGTATGTTTTCCATTATATCGCTCCTTTTATTTATTTTAACATATATACACATTTTTTTCAAGGCTTTACTTGTGTCGCACTTGACTTTTTTTGTATATTATGATACCATATCAATATAACATTTTACGAGGTTTTTATGATAGACGAATTATTTATGCTTCTTGACATAGGCTTGTCTGCTATTTTGGGCTTTCTTATCGGTCTTGAACGAAAGATGAGAATGAAGGAAGCGGGCATACGAACGCATACAATCGTTTGTATTGGCTCGGCGCTTTTAATGATTATCAGTATGAACGCCTTTGAAGGCGCGGCAGATGCCTCCCGCGTGGCGGCACAAATTGTAACAGGTATCGGCTTTTTAGGTGCGGGCATTATAGTGTATAGACAACACGAGGTAAAGGGACTTACAACCGCAGCGGGTATATGGGCAACTGCGGGTGTTGGTATGGCTTGCGGTGCTTCTATGTACATTCTTTCAATCGGAGCAACTGCCATACTAATTGGAGCGCAGTTTATTTTCAGGCTTAAAATTCCGCCCTTTAAATCCAAAAAATCATTCTCTGTTAAAATCAAATTTAAGCAAATAAGTGATGAAAATAAGCGTATTAAGGAGCTTTTTGGTGTTGACCGTTTTAATCATCTGATTATTGAAAGGTGCGATAACTGTATAATTTACAGTGCAACCTTAAACACAGTGAAGGAGCTTTCCTCTACGCAGCTAAACAACATAATTTGTTCAAACGATTTCATTTACTCTATCGAAAGATGCGATAACGATTAAAAGGTGTGATTTCTCACACCTTTTTTCCGTCTATATAATATTCCTGTAGCTCCTCACCCTTGTAGGTTAGCTTTAACGAGAAAAAGTCCTTTCTTTCATCAAGTAAACTAAGGAATATCAAATCCCCGTTCCACATATTAAGGCTCTTTACCTCTTGCTTATCCACCCAAAAAAGCTCACCCTCGTTACATATGCCAAGCTCACCTGTAAACTCCTTGCAGGTAAATAGGTGCATCTGCTCGCTTTCGTATTCGTCTGAGTTAAAGGTAACTACTGCTCGGTATTCGGGCTTAATTAAGGTAAGTCCCGTCTCCTCGGCGGCTTCTCGTATTACGCAGTCAAAAGGACTTTCTCCTTCTTCAAAGTGACCGCCTATTCCCATCCATTTGCCTCCACTACCGTCATTTTTCTTATTAGAGCGATGCAGCATTAAATATTTATTATCATTTTCAATATAGCAAAGTGTTGTATTTTTCATTAGTAAGCCTCGCAAATTAATATAAATAAATACTAACATATTATGTTTTCTTTGTCAACAAAAATGCACCGATTTCTCGGTGCATTTTGTTTATTAATTAGAATTCGTCATCGCCCAATTCAGTATCTTGGTTTCTCTTAAACTCAACATTAAACTTAACTGTATCGATAGAATTACTTGCAGTTTTAATGCACAAGGTTACTGTAGTACCAGCCTGGAGCTTAAAGGAATTAGGAAGTTGAATCAAATTAGTACCATTTTGTGTAACTTGATATACTACAATGATTCCATTTCCTGTCAAGTCGGTAATTGTTACATTACCAAATGCTTCTGCTGTGAAGGTTACTATAACACCATCTATTGCATCGTTAATAACAACTGTGTTTTCACCAACAATCAAGGCTTGTTCAGTTGCAGCAGGCATTTCATAGCCATCTGCCAAGAACAATAGCTCGTAAATAGCCTGACCTTCGTTATAAGCATAGTACTTACCAGAAAGCATACCAGCTTCACCCTTACCCTTAACAAGCTCGCATGGTAGCTGCAATGCAGCGCACTTGAAGATGTAACCGCCATTCATTCCAACAGAAACAGCAATGTCATTTGTAAGTTCGCCATCCTTGAAGATGTGAATAGCGCCTTCTTCTGTGATTGCATAGGTGTATGAACCGCCAACTGTTGCCGCATCGTTATCTACGATTTCAAGAGTACCATTTTCAATGTACGAAATTGGCTTTTCACCCACACCCGGAGCAAATGTAAACTCATACGCTACACCATTTTCACCGCTAACGGTGTATTTACCACCGAGAAGCACGCTCATACCTTCAACCTTTACAAGAGGCTGTGGAATGAGGAATCCAGTAGCCTGGAAGGAATAAGTAACACCATCCATACCAATCGTCAAGAAGAACTCATTAGTTACCTTTGTGCCGTCCTCCTTGTAGAAAGCAAATCCACCATCAATGATTTCGTAATAGTATGTTCCGCCAATGCTACCATTGTTCTTGTCTTCAATAACAAGAGTACCAAAGTCTTCCTCATTCTCAAGCTCTCCAGGAACAAAGGATATATGGAAGATATTAAATTCCTTGCCTTCGTCATTAATGCCGTTAACTACATATGTGCCTTCAAGACCGCCTTCAACACCATCCTGTTTATTCATAATAAGTGGAACTATACCCTCGCATTGGAAGTAATATGTACCGTCAGGATATGCGGTTATGAAGAGATCAGTTGTAATAACTCCATCCTTGTAAATTACAAAGCCACCGTCTACAAGCTCATAATAATATGTACCTGTCAAATCAGTTGCATTTCCGTCGTGGTCTTCAATATAGATAGCACCGTATTCCTTTTCAATAACTATCGGTCTGCTTGGAGCAATGTCACCGGGAGTAATTATTATGTCTGCAACAGTTATTATCATGCCAACATTCATCTCAATTGTATATTGACCGCCGAGCACATCGTCTCCACCCTCAACCTTTTCAAGTATTTGAGCAGAAGCAACACCAGGATAGAAGAAACTATACTCTCCGCCCAAGTCAATGAGCTGAACATCCTCAGTTACAACATCATAGCGGTAAATTACAAATTCATCATCAATTATTTCGTATCCGTATACAAAGTTATGCTTGGAGCTTTCATTGCCTGAGGAATACGCATAGTCAACCACCTTAATTGTACCAAAGGTTGGTTCCTTTACATATGTAGCCTCATCATCAACGGTAATCACAACTGTTACATTGCCATCTGCTGAATATACTCCGTCAAGAGTATTTGCATCTCCGTTTGTCTTAACAAGAGTTACCGCTTCCTTGCCCATACGGCGAAGTGAATAAGCACCATTTCTATAGGACAAAGCAACTTCCTTTGTTTTAGAGTAGTTCTTATAGAACATAAACTCTCCTGTTGAATATAACTCGAAGGCATACTCAACCTCGCTTCCGTTTTCAACGGATATATCTTCAACTGTCATCTTTCCTGAAGAAACAAGCTCTGCTTCCACAATAAGCTTTTCAAGAACGTATTCATCTTCAAGAATTTCAACTACAAGCTGATACTGTTCGTTAATATAAATGTCGTCGATAAGCTCTTCGCTATCCTCTTCTGTCACAAATTCAATTTTACCATCAACTATCGTATATCTAATTGTTGAATCAATTGGCTCATAATCATAATCAGGGTGCATAAATACGATGTATGCAATATTTTCGTAACTGTCAAATTCTACATTGATAATTTCTTTTCCGTGCTCATCCTTCTTAAAGTACTCGCCAGCCAAAATTTCTTCAAGAGCTGGAGCTTCGGTTACAATTACTCTGAGTTGAGCAACTACTCCATTGTTATACTTGGATGCAATCTCTATTACATATTCACCTATAACGCTTGACTTGAATACAGTTGCTTCCTTACCACCGATTTCAGCAATAGTTAATGTGGCATCAGCGGCATTCTCACCTACAAGAGAAGCAACGTAAGCACCGTCATAGCCTGCATCTACATACGATGCAAAGTAAAGCTCGGCATCAGCATAAACCTCTGCCTTCTTTGTTTTGTTAAACTCACCGAGAGCAAAGTCGTATACCTGGGCGCTGATAGAAACAGGGAGCTTTGGCTTCAATTCAAGAGATGTAGTGAATGTCATATCATCAATCTTGAATTCTACTTTATAGCTGCCCGAAATTGATACAAAGAATGTATATGAGTTATCAAAGCTATTGTACTCAGGATTAATATTAATAGGTGTACCGTCAACTTCATTCATAACGATAACCTCTATGTTACAAAGCTCGAGCAATGCTGTGCTTGGAGTTATATCCGACAAGAACAGCTTTACAGGCTCATCTGCTCTTTGTTCAATAACTACTTCTTCAATATCATTTCCGTCTCTATCCTTAATTACAATGCTATCAAGCAATATTTTTTCAGCATCGTAAGGATTATCCACCTCTTCATTTGCTACAGTGGATTGAGTTACAACGTATGATGTATGATAGTTATATTCAGCGTCCTCGTTAAGCACATACTCCCCGTCAACAACGGTGTAATTGTCCTCAGAATATCTTTCCACTGTTATATTGGCAGATGCAAGAGTTGTTGTAGACTCATCTACTGTGAATTCCATATTAACAACATAATAGTAGTCTACCCAATCTTCTTGAACTACGCAAAACGCATAGTCAAGAGTGTAAACGTTATTTTCCTTGGATATTTCATAGCTATCAGGAGCAACTATCACGGCGTTGTCGTAGAAATACTTAACCAAGCGTTCCACACCGCAAACATAGGTTTCATAATCGCCAAAGCAAGCAAAGCCGTATCTTGCACCCTCTAAATTTTCAACAGAAGCCTCACTGTCAACAAATGGCTTTCCGCCGTTTTGTATCTGTATTGCTATCAGCTTGCCATCATTGTCTGAATAATAGAATTCGTTTATGTAGTCGCCTTCTTCTTTAACATACGCGTAATCATTATAGAAAATGTAGGTTACAGTTGTTCCTGAAACGATTTCAACGCCTTCAATAATGTTCTTGTTCGTTTGAGTAGAGGTTCCGTTTGTGACATTTCCCTTATTTTTAATAAGCTCCTCGAGCATAGCTGCCAAATCATCATTAACTCTTCCGCACTTACACTCGTTTTGCTCATTAAAGCTGTGTGCTTCAATACCCGTTACCTCGTTAAAATGCTCACAAATCGCCTTATAGAAGTGATTATTTGCGTCATAGGATAATTTATCAGAATAAATATGAACGTGGTGACCACACTTGCAATTTCCTGTTACTGCATCATGAGTATGCTCCTCTACATCCTTCTTTTCATTCGTATGCTCACAGGTTGCCGCGTAATAGTGGCTCTTGTCATCATATGACAACACCGTTGCATAGGTATGCTCATGATCCTCTTGTGAAGGTGGTGTGGTTGATGAATCAGTAGTATCGCCCGGCTCGTCCTTTGAGCTACCGGTTGATGATACATTAGTATCGTCTGTGTCAGGCTTCTCCGTTGATGATTCTGTAGAATCTACTTTCTCAGAGCTGCCTGTCGATTCTGGCACGTCAGACTTATCTGTTGAATCCGGTGTTTGAATCGAGGAGTCAGTAGCCTCTGAATCTGCCGGTTTTGATGAGTCAGTTGCCGATGGGGTTGATGGTGTCGGTTTTTGAGAATCTGTTTTAGATTCGGAAACCGAGCTCGAGGTTCCGCTTGGCTCTATTGAAGAGTCGGTTGGTTCCTCATCGTCTCCGCAAGCAACAAAGCATAGGCACAAGCTTGTCACCATAAGGAGACACATTGCTAAATACAAAAACTTTTTCATATTTTAGCCTCCTTCTAAAAATAATTTATTCGTAATACCCACAGGCAAAAAGCCACTGGTATTCTTCGGTTGATTGATATGGAGTCTCCGCCTTTTCTGCCCAACCGTCACCATCCATAAACATAGCCTGGTTGATTGAGTATTTTTGCAAAAACTCCGCTAATTCCTTAGTTACGGGCACTGCACCGTCACTGTTTACTATGGACGCGTAGCCTATAAGGTTCTTAAATTCCTCAGGACATTCTATCTCTCCGCCAAGAACCTGTACCGTCATTGCGTTTGCTTTTTCATAGCTTTCAATAAAAAGCTTATAGTTTTCCGTTCCGTTAGAAACCGTAAGCGCCTTGTTTCCGTGATATTCTATTGAAGTAAAAGGATCTTCGAGTATTCCCGTTCTCACAGGCGACGATATATCTGCATATAGCACAGGACCAAAGCCCTTGCCGTAACCGTACGGGTCGTTTTCGTACAGCTTCTCATCATATTTATGATAAAAGCCCGTTTTTTCATTATACTCATATCCTGTGCCTATCAGCACAAGCTTAGAGCCGATTGCAGATGCAGGGTTAACCCAGAATTTCCCCTTAATATCATCATAGTATTTATTGAAATAAGAAAGTAAATACTCGAGAGCAACCGCTCTTATCTCTACGTTTTGATTAAGAAACAGGTTAAGCGAAGCACCATCCCAAAGCTTTGCACTTGAAAGCTTTGCAAGGCTTGTGTAGCTTGGCTCACCCAAGCCGTACTCCTCGTATAACTCTTCCTTACTAAACGCCTTCATTTCTTCAAGCTTTTTAGCCATAATACCGTAAAGCTCATCAGGTACCATAAACTCAGACCGTGTTCTGTCAAGCTCAAATCCGCCATCATACTTAACCGCAAAATCCACATTCAACGGAAAGTATCTATCGTTCCTTGCAGTAGCGTACACCGAAAATACGAATACAACCTGACCGCCGCTTGAAATCATTTCCTCAGCAATTTCAACCTCATATTTGAAGTTCTTTGTATAGTATTTTCCCTCCGTGGCACCTGCATCAATAGTATATTGATAGATTGGTGCGGCAAAGCTGCTTGTATAAACATCTACCTTCGGGTTAATTTTATCGTCAGTAACAGGAACCCAGGATTCAATAGTGTATGTTCCGCTTGACTTAGGTGCAAACTCAAAAAATATTTTGTGTCCGCTACTTGTCAAGGTTGCTCTGTACACTCCTGTTCTTGTCATAACGGTACGGTTATGCTCGGTACTGCCCGCGCCCTTTGTAGTTCCTATTTTATAAATCTCAATAGTAATTTCAGGATAATCGTTTGTTGCCTCATATCCGTAGGTCTTTGTCTCCTCGTTATATGGGTTAGGGTTGTAGGCATAGCCATCAGGAATATTCTTCAAGGTTACTATGTAGTTACCGTCGAGCCCCTCAGCCACAGCATATCCGTCCTTATTAACCTCCGAGTCAACGTATGAAAGCCCGTCATTCCACGAAGCGATTATAGGATCGCCTGTTTCTTGTACAAATGGCGCACCGTTAAATTCAAGATAAACCTTGAACACTCTTTCCGCGCTATCATCTCCACTGTCCGGCTTGTTTGCGGTCGAGCTATCCGTGCTTGGAATATTTATGTTTGGCTTATCTTCACTTTCCGTGCTTGAGCTGTCTGTGGTGATGCTATCATCACTTGACTCGTCTGTCCTTGAGCTTTCGGTGCTTGAAGGCGCTGAGCTATCAACTGATGATGAGCTGTCACTTCCGCTATCAGAGTTATCTTGACTCGCGGATGTATCAACATCTTCATTATCAGAGCTGTCAGGTGCCTCTTGGCCGCATCCGACAAAGGCAATCAATATGATAAATGCTGTCATTAATAAAATTATTCGTTTCATTTACTCTCGCCTCCTCCTGTCTGACGTCTTCCAAAAAAGCTCTTAATATCGCTCCATTTAAGTTTTCTTACGATGATGTCAATAACATAAAGAGTCACCGCTATTATCATCAATGGAATTGTGAAATAAACGAATTTTGGTTGCTCCATATTCTCGCTTTCTTCAAATTCGAGATGACCGTCCTCGCTAACAATACCGTTTGATACCGCATTATATAAATTAGCGGAATCGAAAAGCTCGAACCTATCATATTCGCTCAAATAAGGAATATCAAAGCTAAGGCTTGCAGGGAATATGGTTTCTCCGTACTTATATGCTATGTTAACATAATATTTGCCCGCTTCCTTTATTTCATAATCGGTTGTATATTCGCCGTTATCGTAATAAAGAGTTGTTTTTGTTGTTTCCTCATTTGGAGCAATTATCTCCATTTCAACCACAATATCGGGATTTGGCTCGCCGGGAATTACGGTCAATTCTGCTTTTGAGCCTTCATACTCCGTACTGAAGGTAAACGGATAGTCAATTCTTTCACTCGGTATATTTTCAGTAAGCATACGGTTAAACACCGTTATACCGGGGGAACCTATTTCTTCCCATTTTGATACCCACTTGCCCGAAAGCTTAGTCGACAGTGAAATAACAAGACCGTTTTCATATTTCTTGTAAGAATACAACGGAACGCTGATGATATCACCGCCCATTAGCTTGTTGTCTACCTCTAACACAACCTTAGTATCAGAGCGGCTTCTGCCGAAATAGTAACCGCCAATGCTTGGAAGCGATGCTATTCCGCTAACAAGCGGATCGCTGTAATCCTTAATTCTAACTGCTGTTTCCTCATTGATTTCCGTTTCGTAAAGCAAGGGTGCAACGTCAGTTGATACCACGTTTTTAACCTGCTCCGGAGTTTCAACAAAGAAGTAGCCCACACCGTCCTTACCGCCTTGACCTATTTTAGCTATTTGCTTCAAAAGATCAATGCCCGCGACACTGTTTGTGTTAATAGTGGAAACATATATGCCCGCTTGGATTAAATCCTTGGCAATCTTGATAGGCTCATCCTTTTCACCCACACCTGTGTAGGTTCTACCATCACTAACAAGCAAAACTTGTTTTTTGGAGTAGTCTTCCTCATCCTTCATCATTTCGTAGGATAGCCTCAAGCCTGCACCAAGCACTGTACCCTGCGTAGGCTTAATGTCGTTCATTATTGCATTTTTGATTTTATCCTTATTTTTCAGAGCCTCGCATTTTTCATGAACAATAGTAATGCCTGCCGCAAAGGACACAACCATTACCTCGTCCCCCGCCTTCATAAGGTCAAGAAGCTGAATTGCCGCTTCCTTTGCCATTATAAGCTGAGAAGCATCCTGCATACTTCTTGAAGCATCAATAAGTATGGTATAAAGGACAGGATCTCCTGCATCCACTCCGCCATAGTCAACTGCTGACATACCGGACAGAGTCTCATATACTGCACCTGACTTATTGCTGACACAGGTAGAGCCTGCTGTAATCAAGGTCTTTCCAAACTTTGACACGGCAGTGTTTAAATTAACAACAAATGCACCACCGTTGTTGATATCATTTACGTCAACGTCGGACAAAATAAATATGTCGTACTGACAAAGCTCTTCAAGAGTATAGGGAATATTCTTGTCAATTTTTTGATTAAATCTCGTAACAGCATCTTCTCCATACATTTCCTTTGCCTTATCAAAATCAGTTGTATACTGAGAAAGCAAAAGAACCTTGTATTCACCGACTATTTTTTGGGTAAAGGTTTGTTGATTATTGTAAGTGGATGTGTCATGATTAGCCTCCACCACCACACGGTAATCGGTAATCTTAGCATCCTTGCCCTCAGGCAAGCTTGAATCAAGCTTTAAGGTCACCATATTGTAACCCTTTTTTAGTGGCGCAGCCTGCTCCTTTATGAGATTTCCCTCTCCATCATAAAGCCGAACGAAGCAATCGTTTTTATCGCGAGGCTTTTCGCTATTTGGAACGTACTCAGTGTTTGATTCAATCAGCACGTTTACCGTAGCTTCGTTATCAGCAAAGGTAGCTTTTAAGTATTCAACCCCCGAGAGCTGAACCTCATACTCGTCGTCCTTTAAATTACTGTTAACGTATATAGCGTCAACCAAAATGTTTTTAACCTCCATATTTTTTATGGAGTTAAGCATTCCGTTTGAGCCTCCTGACGTATTTTGCTCCGCATCCGTTATCAAAACAATTCGCTTTATTGCATCGCCTGAAAACAAATTGGAGGTATATTCAAGAGCCCCTGAAATATCGGTAACGCTTGAGTCAACCGCCGTACCCTTAACTGTGGTAAATTTTCCTCCTAAGGGAGTATTTACCAAGGCTTCCTTACCAAAGCAAACAACACCTGTTTGGGTATTGGTGGGTAGGCTTTCATTGCTTAAAATGTCTTTTATGTAGCCGTCAATTACCTCCACATCTCTGTCTGTGGAATAAGATAAGTCCGCAACTATAAAAATCTCCGTTTTCGTTTTTACGGTAACTGTGTGTATACCTGCTACTGCCAATGATATTAAGGCAATCATAACCGTATGCAAGCACAGTGTAATTACGGTTGATTTGCTCTTATTCTCTTTTCTTATGGCAATAAAATAAGGAATTACCACAAGAAGCAAGAGAGGTGCGCCTATCAAAAGTAGATACGGATTATCGAAGCTGATACTTGTCATAGCAATACACCACCCAATCCGCCACAAATATTACGGCTAAGCAAATGAAGAGTAAAATAAGCTTGTCATAGAAGCCATCCAACTCGTTTGTCTTTGCCCCATCCTTTACACTTAGGCTAAATTCTTCATTAGTGTCTACCTGTGAATTCAGCTCCCTTTCGGAGGTTGCCGAATAAATACGGTAGGTTTTCAAGCCGTCCTTGGTAGCCACCTTAATATTATAGGTTCCAACCTCGTTTAGTTGAACCTCGCCCACTGCCTCGCTAAGTCCTATATGAGTCAGCTTTCCGCTTGGGCTTTCCACACGGATGCTTTCTGCACCCGATACAACATTTATCTCTGCCGTATCTCCACATTCATAATAGGTTTCATCTATAACCGTAGGGAATGAGAAATCAAGCAAATTCTTTGTTAACACTATAAAATCCGCGTTCAGCGGCAAATCGGAATTATGTAAATCAAATCCGAACACAACCTGACGGTTGCCGTGCATATTGGTTCCCGTAAAAATTACGGGGTTACCATCGTAGGTAAACAGCACATAAAACCTACGGTTTGATGTGTCGTATCTTGAATATTTGGAAATATAAATATCCTTGCCTGACACATCCTTTAGAAGCTGGTCTCTTATAATGGAGGTAGTATTCTTGGTTTTGTCAATTTTCTCGGCAATCTCCAAAACCTCCTCGTTTTGATAACCAAAGCCCGAATTTTCAACACTGGCACTTGTATTGATTAGCCACACGCTACCGTCTCTTGGCACTGCCTTTGGATTGCAGGAATGGAAAATATACAAATTATATCCGCCAATTAAGCTGCTGTTTTCCTTTTCATACTCCAAATAAGTATCAGGCTCCATTACGGTTATGTCAGCATTACTAACAACACTCAACGCTGTCTCCAAGAAAACAGGGGTTTTGCTGACTAACAGAGTCTTATAAGAGTTTTCACTCTTTACGTTGTAAATCACGCTTTCATTATCAAGCATTAAGTCATCCTTGTTTAAGAGCTTGATGCTTGCTATCTTATAGTCCTCCACATTAAGCTCGTAGGAAAACTCCACAGGCACGCCCTTTTCTGCTTTCTTTATGATTTTATACTCATCGCGAGTTTCCCCGTCTATGTACAAAGCAATTTCAATAGTGCCTTCCTTACCGTAGGATATTGCCTTGCCATTAATTTTCAAATCTCCAAAAGCAGAATACTCATATTCAATACCGTACAGTGCATAGTTGTTTTTATCATCAGACACGTCCAAAAGCGTAGCGCATGAAACCTTTGAGTATTTCTTATCTGTTACCAAATAGGTTTGAGAGGCGGTATTTTCGTTGTAATACTCCTGTGCTATGCGTGTAGCATCCTCAAAGCTTGAGTAGCCATATCCGCGCTCTGCTTTATCAAGCAAGGCAAGGGCAGCTTCTCTGTCCTTTTCTCTTTCATAAAGCACCTGGGTATCATTGCTTACGGAAATCAAGGTGTAAATACTACCGTCAACAGAATCCTCAATTATCGCCTTGATTTTGTCCTTACCAAGCTCAAATCTGGTTTTGCCTTCCTGGGACACCATATTCATGCTGCCTGTGGAATCCAAAACAAAGCAATACTCCTTTGCCTGACCCGGTAAAGTAAACACAGGATGAGCAATGGTAAATGAAATAATAACAACCGCTAAAATTTGAAGGATAAGGCTGATTAAGCCTGTTATTTTATTGTCCTTCCTTTTCTTTTTCAAAAACCTTTCACTAAGAGTCCACAAATAGGTTGCGGAAACAGTTTGCTCTGTGAACTTGCTTTTGATAATGTATATAAGGATAAGGATAGGTATACCAATTAAGCCAAGTAAGCCTAAAGGATACTGAAAGCTCATTTCAATACCTCCCTTTCCACAAGCCTACCAAAGAAAATATCACCCATTTTGTCCTCGGATGACACAAGCAAATAGCTTGCCCCTCTTGATGCGCAAAGCTCGTCTATTCTGTTAGTTGCGTACTCAAGAGCTTTTCTGTAAGCCTTCATAATATCTTTTTTTATGTTTTTTCTGTATATTTTCTCTGCATCCTCAGAGTCAAAAAGGTGGACCTTGCCTCTTAGCTTTGGATTAAGCTCGTCGGGTGATAAAACCTGAATACATAACACGTCACGTCGTTTGTCTGCCAAGTGGTTAACAGCGTTTTCGTAGTTATTGTCCGTCAAGAAGTCGGAAATAATAACTGACATACCGTCACCGTAGCCAACGCTTGAAGGAACAATAGCGTCGCTTAAATAGCTGTCCCCGCTAAATTCCACATCGTTAAGCTTGCCGATTTCGCTAACAAACGCATCCTTACCAACCATGCCTTCAACAACGCACTCTATTTCCTTGTCCTTAACCGTATAAATAGACACCTTGTCCATTTCATTCAAGGAAAGATACGCTATTGTTGCGGCAAGCCTTAACGCCTGCTCTGCCTTGTCGGCTCTGCCATATTCCATAGAACGGCTTGTGTCAATGTATATCTTGGTATGCATCTGCCTCTCGTCAAGGTAAAGCTTTTGATATAGCTTATCAAAGCGAGCGTACGCATTCCAGTCAATCTTGGTTATATCATCACCGGGGACGTAATCACGATAGTCGGCAAACTCACAGGAGGAGCCATAGCTCTTACTTTGGTGAGTACCGCCAAACATACCCGCAACATTGTTCCTAATCAAGGTCTGCAAGGACTCTATCTGTTGCAAAAATTCCTCGTTGATTATATTTCTTTTCATTTTTTAGCTGACCTTTTATCTCTTTGTTTCTTTTACGAGCAAATCAATTACATCATCAACAGTCAGCTTATCATTTACAGCAGTGTAATTGATTTTAATTCTATGTCTCAATACAGGACGTGCAAGCGCATCAATATCGTCATACGATACGTTGTAGTTACCGTTTATAAGCGCCCTCACCTTAGCACAAGTAATAAGCGCCTGTGCAGCACGGGGGGATGCACCGTATTTTATGTATTTCTTTGCAGATGCGGGAGAATTCTTTAGCTCTGCGTGTGTACCTGAAACAAGTCTTACAGCATATCGTGTAACCTCATCAATAACCGGTACCTCTGAAGCGAGTCTTCTCATTTCAAGAATTGTTGGACCGTCAACCACAGCGTTTGCTGTTTCGTCAAGGGTAATCTGTGTCATATTAACGATATCAACAAGCTCGTCATCGCTTGGGAATTTCATAATGAGCTTGAACACGAAACGGTCCATCTGTGCCTCAGGCAACGGGTATGTACCGTCTTGCTCAACAGGGTTTTCCGTTGCAAGAACAAAGAATGGCTCGTCAAGCTTGTAAGTAGCGTTACCAACGGTAATCTTATGCTCCTGCATTACCTCGAGCATAGCGGACTGTGTCTTTGGTGTTGCACGGTTAATTTCGTCAGCCAACACGAGGTTAGCAAAAATAGGTCCGCGACGGAAGGAGCTAACCATTTTACCTGTTTCATCCTTTTCGATTACATTTGTACCTGTAACGTCGGATGGCATTAAGTCAGGAGTGAACTGAATTCTTGAGAAGGGCAAGCTAAGTACCCTACCGAGAGAACGAACCAAACGGGTTTTACCAACGCCCGGAATACCCTCAAGCAGCACATTACCGCCACCAATAATAGCGATAATTATATTATCAACTATTTCATCCTGTCCTACCACGTCACGGCGAAGCTCGGATTTAATAAGTTTTATTGTTTCGCTAAATTTCCTTATTTTTTCTGTATTTTCAATTTTCAGCTGTTTCATTTTTTCAACCTCATTTCTTATTTCGTGGGAGGAGTTGTGAGTATCACATAATACTCCTGAAGGAGAGCTGCAAGCTCCTCGGAATACTTGCCATCTTTAATATCTCCGTTCACCTTACTCATATATCTTGCAATAATTTCGCCGTAAGCGACCTGTATTTTTTCAATATCAATCTCGTCAGACTCCGGGTCTATAACCTTGTCCTTGCTCTTAAACACATTTTCTGCATCTCCGTAGCTACCGCCCTCCTCGGATTCGGGTGGCTTGTTTTCAGGATCCTGCATCTCGTCGCCACCAAGAACATCCTCCTTTTCTTCACCCAATTCATCAGGCGTTATATCAAAGATGCGCATAAGCTCGTCAACGACCTTGACCTTAACATCCTCATTGACCCTTTCCTGTGGCAAAATAGCCAAAACACCCGACTTAAAGTTATCCGTTATCGCCGGCTCCAGCTTTGCAGCAAGCAAAACAACGTTTTTCCTGCCCAAAGCATCTTCAAGTGCGGTCAGCAGTTCATTCGTTAATGTATAAAGAGCAGTGTCATCATTCAAGGCGGATTTTTCAACAATTGACAAAAGTGCTATCTTAACAGCTTCAATGTCATCCTTAATTGCTTCGATATCGCCCTTTCTCAGCTCTTCCTCTTTTGTTTCCTCATTTACTCTATATAGCAGTGCTTTTTTCAAATTATCAACAGCCGTTGCTACCCTGTCTGCATCAATTTTATAAAGCGCGTAGCATAGTGACTTAATACTGTCAGGCGCTTCATCCCCGACAGCAGTACTAAAAGTATGGGTTGTATTGATAGCATTGACTGTATCTTGCGTCAGACGTATCACAGAAACAACATGAGAATTTAAATCTCCAACAGTTTTGTGCTCCTCAAGACTACTCATCAAATCGGTTAAGCTATCAAGCACAGTCTCCTTGGCAGCACTTTCTAAGCCTGATTCCTGAACATACTCAATAAGTGCTTCAAGCTCCTTTTTCTGATGTGCGGTTGGTCCCTCATACGGTTCTTCCTCGTCACCGCCGTCACCTACTCCACCATTACCCTCATTTCCACTCGGCGGAGTATCTCCACTTGCAGGAGGATTATTGGGGTCGTCCTCGCCGGGCTCTTTTTGTAAATACATCACCAAAGAGGTGACGAAAAATGCAAGCGCTAACACCGCAACTGCAATAAAAATCACCCACGTCTTTATAAACCCACAGCTTTTAATATCTGTTTCGTTTAAAATCTCCTGAGTGCTTTCCCTTTGAAGCTCGGTAACACCTCCGTTCTCTTCACGGAAGGCATGCATTGTTTGTACCTTTTCTCTTAAACCGAATTTTTCATCCAGTTTTTTTGCCAGACGCTTCTCTCCCTTATGAAGAATAAAAAACGTCACCAATCCTAAAAGCAATCCGGCGCCTATACCTGTCAATATTGCATAGCCGATTTCAAGGCTGAGCCAACCAAGATCAATTACAATTAGGAAGGTTGCAACAATAAGCAAGGCAACGCTAACACAAAACAGTGATGCTTTTAAAATTGCGTCAATCAAATACCACCGTTTTAGCCTTTTAAATCCCTCACCCATTATTGTCCTCCTTTCAAAGTATATAAATATATTTATTTTATATTTTAGCACACCGCTACGCTTATGTCAACACGAACTATGGAATTTGATGTCAAACAAGTGGATTTTGTGAAAATTTAACAAAAAATATCAACGTACATTTTTCGTTGCCGCTTTTGATTATTAAAATTTATCATAAAACTCGAATTTTGTAATACATTTCCTCCACATCAGTGTCAGTTTGAAAAGTTTGTTATTGATTATTTTCACAAATTGTGTTAAAATGTTTCTTGACAATCCCTGAAGGAGGATTATATGTTTCGTATTTTAGTTGTTGATGATGATAAAAATACCCGCTTGCTCTTAAAGGCGGTTTTGGAAAGCGCTAACTACACAGTTGCCGTAGCGGCTGACGGGTTGGAGGCTCTCGAGGTTATGGACAATGAGCATATTGATTTGGCTATTGTTGATGTAATGATGCCAAAAATGGATGGCTATGAGCTTACAAGAACGCTCCGCGAAAATCATAATAATTTACCGATACTTATGGTTTCCGCCAAGCAACTCCCCGTTGACAAGCACAAGGGCTTTTTGGCAGGTACGGACGACTATATAACCAAGCCTATTGACGACGAGGAAATGCTATACAGAATAAAGGCACTTTTAAGGCGTGCCAAGATTGCCAGTGAGCATAAAATTTTTATTGGAGATGTTGTGCTTGACTATGATTCCTTAACTGTTACAAGGGGAAACGAAAGCGTTGAGCTGCCTAAAAAGGAATTTATGCTTTTGTTCAAGCTACTCTCGTATCCCGGCAAAATTTTTACCCGTATTCAATTAATGGATGAAATTTGGGGTGCAGGCAGTGAAACAGGCTGGGAAACTGTAACTGTGCATATCGGTCGCTTACGCAAAAGATTTGAGGACTGGACTGAATTTCAAATTGAAGCTGTGCGCGGACTTGGCTATAAGGCGGTGAAATTAGTATGAAATACGCAAACCAAAAGGATAAAACCAACATACGAAGGCTTACCGTTACCTTTTCCCTAATTGTTTTGGCGGTTTTGGTTGTCGTTCTCGGCATATCTGTGTTCACTGTTTTTCTCCTTGACGAGCTTGGTGTCTTGGCAAGTGAGGGCGGCATTGATGCTACTCAAATCGTTATTTTTATGGCAATTTCAAGTGTGGTTATGGGTACAATAATTTCCGCCATAACAAGTAAGATTATCTTAAGCCCCTTGAACATGATAACCTCTAAGCTTAATAGCTTGACCAACGGTAACTTCGGCACCCGTGTGGATTTTGACAAAATCGTTGCCCGCGTTCCATCCTTTCTTGAGCTTTCCACCGTGTTCAATAAGCTTTCCGAGGAGCTTAAAAACACTGAAATGCTAAGAAGTGATTTTATTAACAACTTTTCACACGAGTTCAAAACACCCATTGTTTCAATTTCAGGCTTTGCAAAGCTACTCAAAAAGGGGAACTTGACCGAGGAGCAAAGAACTCAATATTTAAACGCTATTGAGGAAGAATCATTACGCCTTTCACATATGGCAACAAACGTGCTTAATTTGACTAAAATCGAAAATCAATCCATTTTGACTGATTTAACCACATATAACGTGTCCGAGCAGCTTCGCTCCTGTATCTTGACCCTTGAGCCAAAATGGGCAAAAAAGGACATTGAATTTCAAATTGAGATGAACGAGTATGAAATTAATGCAAACGAGGAGCTTTTAAAGCAGGTTTGGATTAACCTGATTGATAACGCAATTAAGTTCTCTCATAAGGGTGGCGAGATTACAATCAAGGCATCTGATATTACCGATTACATTTTCGTTTCAATTACAAACTACGGTGTGGAAATACCATCGGAAACAAAATCAAAGATTTTTAACAAATTCTACCAATCCGACGTTTCCCATTCTACCGAGGGCAATGGTATCGGTTTGGCGGTAGTTAAAAAAATCGTCGACTTACACAAAGGCACCGTAGCTGTTGCTTCGGAAAACCAAAGCGTTACCTTTACTGTAACCATCCCTAAAAGAATAGGCTAAGCGATACAAAAACCGCACGGAAATTCCCGTGCGGTTTTGCCATTATGATTTTAGGCGTTTGCCTATTTCTTGAATTTCCAAGGTGAGAGCTGCTCTCCCTTTACGATAAACGCTTTCTTTGCAAGCTCAGCGAGTGGAGTGTCGCAATACATATCGGAATAAAATTCGTCTATCTCGCCGTTGGGATACTGTTCGTAGAAGCGGTCAACCTTTTCAGCCCCGTGGCAATTATTTCCTTCAAAGAGTCCTGTTTTTTTATCAACTCTTGTTGCCATCATACACTCAACACCTAATTTTTTGCAAATAGGTTCAAGCAAAAATTCGGGAGATGCAGAAATAACTACGTCGGTAGGTTGCTTCATTTCCATATACCATTTGTGTATATTTTTCTCGTGAGAAGCCCAAAAATCAGACACTGCCCCGTCCAAATCATCAATTTTGGTAACAATGGAAAACAGCTTTTGCTTAAAGGTTTTCTTCTTTGCAATGCGCAATCCGTAGCCTAAGCCATACCACAAAATCTTTGGTATTTTACGTCTTGTTTTAGGATATTTTTTGAAGCAATAAAAGACAAAATCCTTTGTACTGTCCCCTTCGTAAATTGTACCGTCCCAATCAAAAACATTCATACTTTTCTCCTAAAAAAGCTGCTTATTCAGCAGCTTTTTCTTCTTCAGTTATTCTATTAACCTTAATTTCTTCCACACGCTTAGCGCCAATTTTCTTAATTTCAATGTTCAAGCCATGAAATTCAAAGCTATCTCCAACCTGTGGGAAGGACTCAAGCTCCTTCATAATAAAGCCGTTAACGGTTTGAGGCATATCCTCCTCGTTATCAAGCGTAATTTCAAATCTTTCAAAGAAATCGTCAAGGTCTGCGGAGCATTTTACAACAACAGTTCCGTCAGCAAGCTCCTTATACTCATTGATGACCTCATCGTGCTCATCCCACACGTCACCGATAAGCTCCTCAATTATATCTTCCATTGTAACAATACCCATTGTACCGCCAAACTCGTCAACTACGATAGCCATATGACTTTTGTGGCTCTTTAGGGTTTGCAACAAATCTGCCAATTTTATATGCTCCGTTACATAAACAGGCTTTTGCAGATGCTTAGTTACAGTTTTGTTGTTATTGTGGTATGCTACAAAGAAATCCTTCTCATGCAAAATACCGACAATATCATCAAGGTCTTCATCATAAACAGGCAAACGGGAATATCCGTTTTCCATAAAGGTTTTTGCAATTTCATTTATGCTCGCACCCTTGGAAATAGCGCAAATATCGACACGGGGTGTCAAAATATCTCCTGCACAAACATCATTAAACTCAATAGCGGATCTAATCAAGTTACCCTCGTCCGTTTCGAGAGTGCCGTCCTCCTCTGCCTCGTCAACGATGGTTATCAGCTCTTCTTCAGTTATAACATCCTCCGCTTTAGAGCGAAAAATCTTATGTATCAGCTTACTCCAACCGCCGAAAGCAACACTCAAGGGAGTTAAAATAACCATTAAGCCATTAACAACCGGTGCAATAACCATAGCATACTTGTCAGCCTTAACACGCGCCACTACCTTTGGAGTAATTTCGCCAAATATCAATACCGCCACAGTGATAATAACTGTAGACAGTGTTGCCGCCAACGACTCACTGCTCGTAATGATATCCATAAAGAAGATTGTTGCGATTGATGAAAGTGCAATGTTTACAATATTATTGCCAATTAATATAGTTGTCAAAAGCTTGTCGTATTTTTCATCCAGCTTAACAACTGCGCTTGCTCGCTTGTCACCACCCTGTGCCATGCTCTTCAATCTAAGCTTGTTGAAACTGGAAAAAGCTGTTTCAACAGAAGAAAAGAATGCAGAAAGTGCCAAAAGCACAAACATAGTGACTAACAACCAAATACTGTCCGGGTCCATAGTTTATAAAAAACCTCCATAATATAATTACGTTAATTGTATCATACTATAACACCAATGTCAAGTATATTCCGCTTATTCTATATATAATTAACATTTTACTATTGAATTATCGACACAGAGTGGCACTTATATGTATTTTTCTACAAGCTCATCAACACGCTTGTTTTCTTCCTCGGACATTAAATGTCTGTATTTCTCTATGTAAGTCATCAATGCTTTCTTGTTAATTTTATTTGGAGTTGTACCCACAGTACGCTCAAAATTCTTATAAAAAATATCCTCGCAGGTCTTTTTTGGAAGCTTCATCCCCTTATGTATTCTGTCGCCAAAGCCCTTGAACTCCTCGTCCGTTGCAATATATCTGTAAACTCTGTCAGTTAACCAACAAAAATCCTCTGTTGCGTATGGAAAGCAGGAGTCTGTGCCGAACTGAATTCTTTCGGAATACTTATTGAAGAACTCCGTGTAATATTCACGGTTATCGTCAAATGCAAAGTACATCTCGCCCCCGGGAGTAATATCAACACCCATATTGGGATATTTCCCAAAAAGCTCTTCCAGCTTCTCAGGACGATTAGAATAGAAGAAGAAATGCGCAAAATTCACACACAGGTTGGGGTGTTTTTCCAAAATGCGCTCCATTTGACTATACACCTCTTCATTAGTTGCATAGCCACCGTCACCGTAAAACCATCCATGTTCCTTTGCCCATTCAGGAGCTTTCTCCGAATCCCAAAATTCCTCAGGGTCATTAACGTGAAATATAAGATGAGTGCCATTCTTTTCCATCTCGGCAAAGAATGGGTCAAAGAGGTCATCTGATAAATCGTGACCTACTCTTTTATGTAAGGTAGGCTTACCCTCGAGCATTTTTATACCGTCGAAGCCAATTTCCATAAGCTCCTTATGCTGTGTAACAAAGTCCATGCCTTCAGGCATTTTATCGGGAGCGGGGTATTCAGGGTAAATAAGTCCGCCGTGTGCAAAAGCGTCCTCGTGTGCAATTTTGTAAAATGCCAACATTATATTATTCTTAACATTTCTGTCCTTACCGGAAGGGAGTGAAGCGATATTTATTGCGCTAACGCCCATTAGCTCCTTGTATTCATCAAAGCCATCAATAAAGCTTTTTCCGTTCTTATCTACCCAGTCCTCAATGTGCAAGTGACTGTCAATTACCTTTTGGTTAATTTTTGTGTAGCTCATATTTTTCTCCTTAATTTTTATATATTTTCATTGTACCACAACACAAATTAAAAATCCATATATTTTGGTAAAATTCATTTTGTTTTCGTGCATAATTATCATTTTTCACGAATATGATTTACCATAAAATTGTATCGTAAGGACGGGCAAGATAATGAATTTATACGACGATATTGCAAAGCGTACCAATGGCGAAATTTATATTGGTGTTGTTGGACCTGTACGAAGCGGAAAATCTACTTTTGTTAAAAAATTTTTAGATACCGTTGTTATGCCAAACATAAGCGAAGGTTATGGCAAGGAACGCACACAAGATCTCTCCCCACAAAGTGCCTCCGGTAAAACCATTATGACCACAGAGCCAAAATTTGTACCTGACGAGGCGGTTAGTGTTAAAATCGGCAGTGCAAAAATGAAGGTCAGACTTATTGACTGTGTCGGCTATTTGGTCGACGGAGCTGTTGGTGCTGAAGAAAACGGTGAAAAGCGAATGGTTATGACTCCTTGGGACAAGGAGCCGATGGAGTTTGAGCGTGCTGCAGAATATGGCACAAAAAAGGTTATAACCGACCACTCAACCGTTGGAATTGCTGTAACAACTGACGGAACTATCGGAGATTTGCCTCGTGAAAGCTATGTTCCAGCTGAAGAAAGAGTTGTAAAAGAGCTGACAAATATGGGCAAGCCGTTTGTTATTGTTTTAAATTCTGCAAAGCCGGAAAGTAAGGAAGCACAGGATTTAGCTCTTGAGCTTGAAAAAAAGTACAACGCTTCAGTTGCACTTATAAATGCAACTGAGCTTAGTCAAGAGGATTTTGATGGAATTATACAATTACTGTTAGGACAATTTAAACCTACCGAAATCCGATTTAATTTACCAAAATACTTAGCCTCTGTTGACAATACTCATTGGCTAAAGGAAAGCTTGCTCAATTCCATTAAAACGTCTATCTGCTCTATTGCCAAAATTGATGATTGCCACCAATGTGTAGATTACCTCAGCGAAAACGAATATGTAAATGGTAAGCCAAAGCATGAATGTAATTTAGGCAGTGGTGAAATTGACATCTACATTGAGCTTCTCCCCTCGCTATACTACAAGGTTATGAGTGAGCTTTGCGGAATTGAAATAAAGGATGACCAAGATTTATTTTTGAACATTCGCCACTTATCCGATGTAAAAAAGGAATTTGACAAATACTCGGCAGCAATAGACGAGGTAAATAAAAAAGGTTACGGAATAGTTTTACCGGCAATTGAAGATATGACCCTTGAAGAGCCTGAGGCAGCAAGACAGGCAGGTGGATACGGTGTCAAAATAAAGGCAACCGCTCCCTCCATTCATCTTATCAAAGCGAATATCGAAACCGAGGTCAGCCCCATAGTCGGCACAGCCGAGCAAGCAAAGGAAATTGTAAAAAATATGCTTGAGGAATTTGAGGACGACCCACAAAGAATTTGGGAAACAAATATGTTCGGCAAAACAATTTTTGAGCTTGTTAACGATGGATTGCACACAAAGCTTGACCATATTTCAGAGGAATCAAGATTAAAGCTTTCCGATACCTTAACACGGGTAATAAATGAAGGTTCAAATGGTTTAATCTGTATAATCCTATAAAATCACTAAATATAACGTAAAAAAGCCCCTTTAAGGGGCTTTTTATATATAATGTTCGTTCAGATGTTCATTTAATCATTTATCAATATTAGCAATATTTTTTTATAATTTCACCTTTTCGACGAAATCTGTTGCCAAATTTAAGCAACCCTCAGCATTAGGATGACCGCCGTAAATTGCGCGTTGCTCATTTGGTGCTTTATCTCCCCACACAGGAACAACATCATATATTTCGGTAATTTTCGATAGCTCATTTATAATGTAAGCATTAACCTTTTTCCATTTTTCAAGGCTCTCTCCTTGATAGTCAAAGGGTGGGACAGTAAACAAAATTGTCTTTACCTTGTTGTCTTGCAAAATCCTTACCACAGTTTCAAGGGCACAGCAAATTTCTGTAGCAGAATATCCTCTACCCATATCATTCACGCCTAAGCAAATTGTAACAACGTCCATTTCCTTTGCTTTAGAAAGCCAAGCACCATTTGAAGCGGCATCTGCGGCTCTTGCAAAGCCAATGCCCAAATTCCAATACGAGTATTTTTCACCTGTAAATTCGGCTATTTTAGCGTTCCAGTGAGCATAAGAGCCGCAGTCAACGCCTATGCCTTCCGTAATACTGTCGCCTAAAAATCCAATTTTCTTTTCAACCTTGCGGTTAATACCTATCATTGCTGGTAAAGGAACCTTTTTATTGAGCACCCATTCGCCGTTAATATAGCGATAAATTGGAATTATTGCTTCCTCAAAATATGGAATTTTGTTGCCAGAAAATTCAATTTCAACTATATAATCTTCTTTTATGTCAATCATAACAGGGTCAGATTCAAAGGTTTCTCCCGCTTGAACAGACTTCTCTGCTTTTTTATTAAAGGTCAGTTGAATACCCTCATCCGAATTCAAATCAGTTATAATTTTTACACTGTGAATTGTCCAGTCCCCACAGGTTTCGTTAGCAACAGAAATTTCACCGCCTGCGTAGGTACTATTTATAGTATCGGAAAATAAAAGGCTATACTCAAATCGTCCCGAGACAAAAGCCTTCAATTGTACTCTGCCCTTTTGGCGTGTGCCGTCAGACTCAAAGCATACCTGATTTTGTGTCGATGCAAGTGTATTGGATACATAAGCTTTAAAGTAATTTTTCATTATTAATTCTCCTCAAAAATGCTACTTATATTTTACACTTTTTCACAACAAAAGTCAATGCGGACAATAAAAAAAGAGCTTCAAATGAAGCTCTTTTTTGTTGTTTAGATTTGCTGATTAAGCAATGATCTTTGTAACCTTACCTGAACCAACTGTTCTACCACCCTCACGGATAGCGAACTTCAAACCGTCTTCAATAGCGATAGGAGTGATAAGCTCTACGCTGATTGTGAGGTTGTCACCAGGCTTAGCCATGTCAACGTCAGCAGGAAGATTGATGATACCTGTAACGTCAGTTGTTCTGATATAGAACTGAGGTCTGTAGTTTGTGAAGAATGGCTTTGAACGGCCGCCTTCCTTTTCTGTCAAGATATATACAGCACCCTCAAACTTTGTGTGTGGGTTGATGGAACCTGGCTTGCAAAGAACCTGACCTCTTTCGATGTCTGTCTTGTTTACGCCACGGAGAAGAAGACCAACGTTGTCACCAGCCTCAGCGCTGTCCATAAGCTTATGGAACATTTCGATACCTGTGATAACTGTGTTTCTGGACTCTTCTGTAAGACCAACGATTTCAACCTGGTCGTTCATCTTAACTGTACCACGCTCTACTCTACCTGTAGCAACTGTACCACGGCCAGAGATTGAGAATACGTCCTCAACTGGGAGAAGGAATGGCATATCAGCCTTTCTGTCTGGAGTTGGGATGTAGTTGTCAACAGCATCCATAAGCTCGAGAATGCAAGCATACTCAGGAGCAGATGTGTCGTTGTTTGTGCTCATAAGAGCATTTCTTGCGGAACCACGGATAACAGGAATGTCATCGCCAGGGAACTCGTAAGAAGAGAGAAGGTCTCTGATTTCCATCTCAACGAGGTCGAGAAGCTCTGCGTCGTCAACGTCATCACACTTGTTGATGAATACTACGAGTGCAGGAACGCCAACCTGACGAGCGAGAAGGATGTGCTCACGTGTCTGAGCCATAGGGCCGTCTGTACCAGCAACAACGAGGATAGCGCCGTGCATCTGAGCAGCACCAGTGATCATGTTCTTTACATAGTCAGCGTGGCCTGGGCAGTCAACGTGTGCGTAGTGACGATTTGCTGTTTCGTACTCAACGTGACGGGAGTTGATTGTGATACCTCTTGCTCTTTCTTCTGGGCAGTTATCGATTTGGCTGTAGTCCATGAACTCAGCGCCACCCTGAAGGGAGAGTGTCTTTGTGATTGCAGCTGTAAGAGTTGTCTTACCGTGGTCAACGTGACCGATTGTACCAATGTTAACGTGTGGTTTGGTTCTTTCAAATTTCTGCTTTGCCATTTGAATAATCCTCCAATTTAATTATTTTAATTTTTAAAATTAACCGTTGTTACGTCCGCGAGTCTTGATAATATCCTCTTGGATGTTCTTTGGAACCTCAGCAAAGTGATCCGGCTCCATTGAGTAGCTTGCTCTACCCTGTGTTGATGAACGCAATGTTGTTGCGTAACCAAACATTTCAGCGAGCGGTACCATAGCGGTAACCTGTGTTGCGCCACCAGCAACAGCATCTGTGGACTGAACCTGTCCACGTCTTGAGTTAAGGCTTCCCATAACTGCGCCGAGATAATCATCAGGAGTTACAACAACAACCTTAACGATTGGCTCTGTCAAAACAGGGTCTGCCTTTCTCATAGCTTCCTTGAATGCCATAGATGCGGCAATCTTGAACGCCATTTCAGAGGAGTCAACCTCGTGGTATGAACCATCATAAAGAGTAACCTTAAAGTCAACTACGTTGTAGCCTGCGAGTACACCTGTCTGTGAAGCAGCTTGGATACCCTGGTCAACACATGGAATGTATTCCTTAGGAATAGCACCACCAACAACCTTGTTGATGAACTCGTAGCCCTTACCAGGCTCGTTTGGTTCCATAATAATCTTAACGTGACCGTACTGACCCTTACCACCGGACTGACGTGCATACTTGTGGTCAACATCTGCTGATCTTCTGATAGTTTCCTTATAAGCAACCTGTGGCTTACCAACAGTTGCCTCTACCTTAAACTCACGAAGGAGACGGTCAACGATAATCTCAAGGTGAAGCTCACCCATACCTGCGATAATTGTTTGTCCTGTTTCCTCATCAGTGTAAGTTCTAAATGTTGGGTCTTCCTCAGCAAGCTTTGCAAGTGCGATACCCATTTTCTCTTGTCCTGCTTTTGTCTTAGGCTCAACAGCAACGCTGATAACGGGCTCTGGGAATTCCATTGATTCAAGAATTATAGGATTCTTTTCATCACAGAAGGTGTCACCTGTTGTAGTGTTCTTTACACCAACAACTGCGGCAATATCACCTGCGTAACAAACATCGATATCCTGTCTGTCATTTGCGTGCATTTGAAGGATACGACCGAATCTTTCGTTCTTATCCTTGCAGGAGTTGTAAACGCTTGTTCCTGCTTGAACAGATCCTGAGTATACACGGAAGAAGCAAAGCTTTCCTACGAATGGGTCTGTCATAATCTTAAATGCGAGTGCAGAGAATGGCTCTGTATCGCTTGCGTGACGCTCATCAGCCTCGCCTGTTTCAGGATGAACACCCTTAATAGCAGGAATGTCTGTAGGAGCAGGCATATATTCGATAACTGCGTCAAGGAGCTTTTGTACTCCCTTGTTCTTGTAAGAGGTTCCACATGTTACTGGAACTATCTTGTTTTCGATAACTGCTTTACGAAGTGCAGCCTTGAGCTCCTCTGTTGATGGCTCCTCGCCTTCAAGGTACATCATCATAAGATCGTCATCTGTTTCGCAAATAGATTCAATCATATTTGCTCTGTATTCTTCAGCCTTCGCTTGTAATTCAGCAGGGATATCTTCAACTCTCATATCCTTGCCAAGGTCATCATAGTAAACATCGGCTTTCATTTCAAAAAGGTCGATGATACCTTTAAATGTGTCCTCGGAGCCAATAGGCAACTGAATCGGAACTGCGTTAGCATGAAGTCTTTCCTTCATCATAGATACAACTCTATAGAAGTCTGCACCCATGATGTCCATTTTGTTAACGTATGCCATACGGGGTACGCCGTATTCGTCAGCCTGTCTCCATACGGTTTCGGACTGAGGTTCAACGCCACCCTTAGCACAGAATACAGTAACGGAACCGTCAAGTACTCTCAAAGAACGTTGAACTTCAACGGTAAAGTCAACGTGGCCAGGGGTATCAATGATGTTGATACGTGTAGCCGGGAACTGCTTTGCTGAGCCAGACCAGAAGCATGTTGTAGCAGCTGAGGTAATTGTGATACCTCTTTCTTGCTCTTGCTCCATCCAGTCCATTGTAGCAGAACCTTCGTGAGTTTCACCTATTTTATGTGTTTTACCTGTGTAAAACAAAATACGTTCTGTAGTAGTGGTTTTTCCGGCGTCAATGTGAGCCATGATACCAATATTACGGGTATTTTCAAGTGAATATTCTCTTGGCATCTGTGTTTTTTCCTTTCAATTAAATAAGGGCGACTATTAATATCTGTAGTGTGCAAAAGCCTTGTTTGCTTCTGCCATTCTGTGTGTTTCTTCTTTCTTCTTGAAAGCTCCACCCATGCTATTCTTAGCATCGAGTATTTCGCCTGCAAGTCTTTCAGCCATAGTCTTTTCACCACGGTTTCTTGAATAAACGGTTATCCAACGAAGACCAAGTGTTTGACGTCTTTCTGCTCTTACTTCCATAGGTACCTGATAGTTAGAGCCACCTACACGGCGTGCTTTAACCTCCAATACAGGCATTACATTTTCAAGAGCCTGAACGAACATCTCAAGACCGTTCTCTCCAGTTTTCTCTTCAACGATTTTGAATGCATCGTAAACTATCTTTTGAGCTACACCCTTCTTACCATCAAGCATAATGTTGTTGATGAGCTTTGTTACGAGCTTAGAACCGTAAAGTGGATCTGGTAATACATCTCTTTTGGAAATTTGACCTCTTCTTGGCACTTTACTTCCCTCCTTCATTAAAAATATGATATCATTGGTACTCGAAAGAAATTCTCCCGTCGTGTCCTGTACAAGTGTCACTGACAAATAAACATTTATTTCAGCTACAAAGTTAGGAACTACGATAAAATTTTACTTTTTGTGTTACCCTGCAAATGAAGAATTATTTCTTCTTTGCGCGCTTTGCGCCGTACTTAGAACGGCTTTGGTTGCGGTTTGCTACGCCTTGTGCATCAAGTGTACCACGAATGATGTGGTAACGGCAACCTGGCAAGTCACGAACTCTTCCTCCACGAATGAGAACAACTGAGTGCTCTTGGAGATTGTGTCCGATACCGGGAATGTAGGATGTTACCTCCATACCGTTTGTAAGTTTAACTCTGGCAATTTTACGAAGAGCTGAGTTAGGCTTCTTAGGTGTGGTTGTTGTAACCTTTGTACATACGCCTCTCTTTTGAGGTGCACTCTGATCAATCGCTTTATTCTTCAAGGTGTTGAAGCCTGTTTGAAGAACTGGAGTAACAGACTTGTAGGTCTTGTTTGTTCTACCCTGTCTAACGAGCTGATTAAAGGTTGGCATTTCGTTCCTCCTTCTTTAAAAATAAATGTTTATACGTCAGCGCCTTGACGACGCGATGTATCTTCATTATGCGACGAGGCAAAAAGGGCGCAAATATGGCATTTCTCGCGCTCGCACACAGTAGTATTATAGCATTTGACTCTTTTAAAGTCAAGCATAAGTGATTTTTGATGAAAATTTCTACATTTTGCACAAAAAAATTGTAAATTTATTTTTTGATTTGATTATTTTTTATGCATTTTTAATGAAATTTGATTGTTTTAATCTTTTTCTTCAATTATTTAATAAGTACATTACTAATAGAAATAAAGCCACCAAGATGGTGGCTCTTTATTAGTACTTTTCGTCAAAGTCCTCGCTAACACTTTTCCTACGAGTTTCATTTACTATTTTGAGAATATCCTCAATTTCCTCATCACCAGTTGTTCTGTTTACGGGAGTGATATTAATTTCCTCATCAGGAGATATTTCTCTTGTGGTCTTTTTATCAAAGCCTGTTGCAATAATAGTTACCTTAATTGTATCCTCAATTGTTTCGTCGAAGTTTACACCCCAAATGATATTGGCATTTGGTGATGCTTCACTTGTTATCATAGAGGATGCTGCATCAGCCTCGTCAAGCTCAACACCGGGAGACACGGTAATGTTGATAAGAATACCTGTTGCGCCACGAATTGACGTTTCAAGGAGTGGGCTTGCTATAGCAATTTTAGCAGCCTCAATAGCCTTATTCTCACCCTTTGCCTCGCCAACGCCCATATGCGCTAAGCCTGCATCCTTCATTACAGAGGATACGTCAGCAAAGTCAAGGTTTACAAAGCCATGCACGTTAATTGTATCAGATATACTTTTAACACCATGCTCCAATACTCCGTCCGCCTTAGCAAACGCATTCATAAGTGTTATTTTTTCTTCTGAAATTTCTTTTAATCTTTCGTTAGGTATTACAACTAAGGAGTCAACATTCTTTGCAAGCTCAGCAATGCCACTATCTGCCTGTGACATTCTTCTTGCGCCCTCAAACTTGAAGGGCTTTGTTACGATGCCTACTGTAAGGATTCCCATTTCCTTTGCTATTCTTGCTACTACAGGTGCAGCACCTGTTCCTGTGCCTCCACCCATACCTGATGCTACAAATACCATATCTGCGCCCTTGATAGCATCCTTGATGTCGTCAACGCTTTCCTCAGCAGACATTGCTCCCTTTTGAGGGTCTGCACCTGCTCCGTTACCTCTTGTTACCTTTTCTCCAATGCAAATTTTCTTTGCCGCGCCACATCTTGCAAGTGCTTGTCTATCTGTATTTACAGCGATAAATTCTACGCCCTTTATATTTGAAGCTATCATACGGTTTACTGCGTTATTTCCGCCACCACCGACACCTATTACTCTTATATCTACACCTGATTCAAAATCATTATCAAGCTCAAAAGCCATTTTTATTTCCTCCTTTTAGGAATATAAATTCACAATATTACATATCTATACATTTTAATCATACACTATTATTTCACTTTTTGCAAGTGTAAAATTTAAAAAATATTGTTTTTTTGTATTTATATTTTTCTTGTTGACTTTTTTCGATAAATAAAGTATAATTATTACGCTAAAGTCAACTTATTTTGGAGGTTCTTGTGGGTAAGCTAATAAAAATACGCTTATTAAAAGCGTTATTTTCCTTTGGTGGAATTATTCTCTCGTATCTCATTTCCACCTCTTTTGCGACACTTTTACTTGATGATACAATAAATATTTATTTTTCTAAGTATTGGATAAATTTACTTGTTGGAATTGGAATTATAATAGTTTTCACGCTTATAACTAAGCTTTACGCCTCTTCCTTTAGAAATGCCAGCATTTCTGAGCTTGTTAAGGTTGTTATTATAGCTCTTGCTGTTTTACTTGGTAATGTTATAATCGTAGCAATACAGGACTTGAAAAAGGTAAGCATTGCTTGGTGCGTTCTCTCCTTTCTTTTCTTGCTTGTGTTATCGGGCTTTTTGGTTTCGTCACTCAAAATTCTTAGCTATACAAAATTTACTATACATAATGCCAAGACGGAAGGCAGAAAAAGAGTTTTAATCGTTGGTGCTGGTGTAGCCGGAACAATGATTTTACGTGAAATTCAAACAAGTGATAAAATCGACTATAATGCTGTTGGCTTTATAGATAACGACCCTGTAAAAATCGGCTCTTACATTTTAGGTGTAAAGGTTTTGGGTCCTTGCGAAAGCATTGCAGAGATTGCAAAGGATACTAACACGGATATAATTATAATTGCTATTCCATCTGCAAGCGCGCAAACTATTAAGGAAATTTCTAACAGATGTCTTGATACAAAATGCGAAATTAAAACCTTGCCCGGTATTTATCAGCTAATGGATGGTCAGGTATCTGTTTCAAGACTGCGTAACGTTGATGTAAACGACCTTCTCGGCAGAGAGCCTGTAAAGACAAACCTCAAGGACATTATGGATTACATTGAGGATCAGGTTGTTCTTGTAACAGGTGGTGGTGGCTCTATCGGTAGTGAGCTTTCAAGACAAATAGCTGAGCATAATCCTAAGCAGCTTATCATTTTAGATATATATGAGAATGACGCTTATGATATTGAGCAGGAGCTAAAAAGAAAGCTACCAAATTTAAATCTTACTACTCTTATTGCTTCGGTTCGTGATAGCATAAAGATGGATGATGTTTTCAAGAAATACCGTCCCGATATTGTATTTCACGCAGCTGCTCATAAGCACGTTCCTCTTATGGAGACCTCACCTAATGAGGCAGTTAAAAATAACATAATAGGCACTTATAAGGTGGTTAAGGCAGCTGACAAGTACGGTGTTAAAAAATTTGTACAAATTTCAACCGACAAGGCTGTAAACCCAACCAATATAATGGGTGCTACCAAGCGTGTTTGCGAAATGATTATTCAGGCTTATGCAAAAAAATCAAGCACCTGCTTTGTTGCTGTCAGATTTGGAAACGTGCTCGGCTCAAATGGCTCTGTTATTCCACTATTTAAAAAGCAAATTGCAGAGGGTGGTCCTGTTACTGTTACACATAAGGATATTATAAGATACTTTATGACTATTCCTGAGGCTGTTAGTCTTGTTTTACAGGCTGGCGCTAGTGCTAAGGGTGGTGAAATCTTCGTGCTTGATATGGGCGAGCAGGTTAAAATTTATGATTTAGCCGTAAACCTTATAAAGCTATCGGGCTATGAGCCACACAAGGATATTGAAATAAAAATCACGGGACTGCGTCCCGGTGAAAAGCTCTATGAGGAAAGACTTATGGAGGAGGAGGGGCTCACTAAGACTGCTAATGACAGAATAAGCATTGGCAAGCCACTTGAAATTGACGATGAAAAGCTCTTTGCTACTTTGGACAAGCTTTATGACGAGGCTTACAGTGAAAGCGAAAAAATGAAGGACCTCGTTAAGGAGCTCGTTCCTACATATAAAATTGACAGAAGATAACTAAAAATCCAAGCTGTTGTGAACCTGTAGTTCACTTGGCTTGGATTTTTTATTTAATTTCCTTTGCTCTTTTAAGAAGCTCTTCTCTTTCGTTTTTGAGCTTATCTTCAATTACCTCGTCAAGAAGTGCGTTTAGTACATATCCGATTTTTTTGCCCTCGGTGATTCCTATTGATATTAAATCCTTACCATTAACCTTCAGGCTTGCAAGTGAAAAGCATTCCTCTCTTACTATTTCGCGTGCCATTTTTTCTATATTGTCTATTCTTTGCAAATTAACAAGCTCGGGGTTTTGTGCCTTGTTATCTGCTCTTTGAATTTCTATCAAATCAAAAAATCTATCAGTGCCAAGTCGGTTAAGGCGCTTTTTTATAAAGCCCTTGTCCTCTTGTATTGGTGTGTCGTGAATTTTAACAAGACTATAAACTGCGTCCTTAGTAAAATTATCATACTTGTATTTATTAAGAAAATCCCTTGCTATCTCAGCGCTTTTTTCGTTGTGTCCCCAAAAATGTCCTACTCCATTTTCATCAGTAAAAAATGTGTGCACCTTGCCTGTGTCGTGAAGCAATAATGCAAGCCTTATGTGAGGTACTTTTAGAGATGCTTCAACTGCTACTGCTGTATGAGTTAAAATATCATAAATATGCCACTTATTTTTTTGGTCAAAGCCCTTCATTTTTAGATATTCAGGTATAAGAACTCCTAAAACTTCATAATTTTCAATTATGGCATTTTTTACGTTTTTGCCAAGAAGAAGCTTTGTTAATTCGGTATTTATTCTTTCAGCTGAAATATTATTTAAAAGGTGCGCGCACTCAATCATCGCTTTTTTAGTTTCTTGTTCAATTTCAAAGCCAAGAGTTGATGAAAAGCGTGCTGCCCTAAAAATACGGAGCGCGTCCTCGGTAAAGCGTGTTTTTGCATCACCAACTGCTCTTATTATATGATTTTCTATGTCGCTCCTTCCACCAAAAAGGTCAATTATTCCGTCCCTCTCGTTATACGCGAGCGCATTTACAGTAAAGTCACGTCTTGATAGGTCGTCACTTAAATTTCTTGTAAATTCAACGCTTGTTGGATGTCTATTATCCTTATATTCACCATCTATACGGTAGGTTGTTATTTCAAGTGGCTCGCTGTCGTAAAATACGGTTAGTGTGCCGTGCTTTATTCCTGTTTCAATAACTCTTTCGTTTTTGAATACCTCTTTCATTTCGTCGGGAGAAGCACTTGTTGTAATATCATAGTCGTGTGGCTCTATTCCCATTAGCATATCACGCACACAGCCACCTACTAAATAAGCCTCATAGCCGTGCTTATTGAGCTCGCTTATAGCTTTTTTGGCATTTGCAGAAATTGCAATCATTGCTTACTCCTTTCTTATGAGCTATTTGCACATATTCAAAAATTCTTCTTTATCAATTATCTTAACACCTAACGCTTGTGCCTTGGTAAGCTTAGAGCCTGCTGCCTCGCCTGCTAAAACATAGCTTGTTTTCGAGGAAACTGATGATGAAACCTTGCCTCCCCTTGCTTTTATCATTTCGGCAGCCTCATCTCTTGTCATATTTTCGAGAGTTCCTGTCAAAACGAAGGTAAGACCCTCAAATTCGTTGCTTATTTCCTTTATCTCAACAGATGTATCAACACCTGCATTTTTAAGACGCTCTACTATATATTTTGTCGTGTCCTTTGAGAAAAATTCAACAACGCTCCTTGCCATTACATCGCCAAAGTCGCCTATTTGCTTTATTTCCTCCTCGGTAGCCTCAAAAAGTGCATCTATTGAAGAAAACTTTGATGCAAGCTCTGCTGATGCGACCTCTCCTATATGTCTTATTCCAAGAGCATAAATTACTCTTGCAAGTCCCATTTTCTTTGATGCCTCTATTGATTTTGCAAAGTTGCTTGCACTCTTTTCTCCCATTCTTTCCAAGGAAGCAATTTCCTTTGTGTCAAGATAATATAAATCTGATGCATCGTGAATCAAGCCATTGTCAAGAAGCGCCTTTACAAGCTTTCCACCAACACCCTCTATATTCATAGCCTTTTTAGATGCAAAATGGGTTATATTTCTTTCAAGCTGTGCAGGACAGGATGGGTTTGTGCAACGAAGCGCACCTAAGGTAAAGTCCTCTCCATCGTCAACAAAATCATCGGCATCGTCATAAATTAAGCCACCACCACAGGACGGGCATTTGTCGGGCATTTGATATGGCTCCTCGTTTCCTTCACGGTCCTCCTTTACGCTACCTACAACCTCGGGTATTATGTCCCCTGCCTTTTGTACTATAACGTAATCACCAATTCGTATGTCCTTTTCCTTAATTATATCTATATTGTGTAGTGTTGCTCTTGATACGCTTGTACCTGCAAGTCTTACAGGCTCTAATACTGCGTTAGGAGTGAGTACTCCTGTTCTGCCTACCTGTATTACTATATCAAGAAGCTTTGTTTTCTTTTGCTCTGGTGGGAATTTGTATGCAACTGCCCACTTTGGCGTGCTTGTGCCCTCACCAAGCTCTTTTCTTTTCTCTAAGGAGTTAACCTTTATTACTGTACCGTCAATGTCATAATCAAGCGCTTCCCTATCCTTGCCAAGCTTTTCTACTGCTTCTATGATTTTTTCCTCGTCTGAGCCAACATAAAGAAGTGGTATTACCTTAAAGCCGAGGGAGCTGATTTTTTCTATCGTGTCCTTGTGCGTTTTTATATCGTCGCCAAGCTCTCCTGCTTGAAAATTGAAAACGAAAATATCAAGTCCACGCTTGGCTGTTTCCTTTGAATCAAGACAACGAAGAGAGCCTGCTGCAGCATTTCTCGGATTTGCCCATAGGTTTTCTCCATTTCTTTCCTTTTCCTTGTTTAATCTCTCAAAGGATTTATGAGGCATATATACCTCACCTCTTACTGTAATGCTTGCGCTCTCGTTTAGCTCCAAGGGTATGCTTTTTATTGTTTTGATATTAGCGCTAACATCCTCGCCCGTTGTTCCGTCGCCACGAGTTGCGCCAACCTTCAAAATACCGTTTTCATATTTTAACGATACGCTAAGACCATCTATTTTCGGCTCTACTGAAAACTCGGTATCCTCTCCGACCTCCTCCTTCACCTTGCGTATAAATGCGCGAAGGGCTTCAAAGTCGAAAACGTCAGTAAGGCTCGCCATTTTTACCTCGTGCCTTACCTTTTCAAATTTATCAAGCGCCATTCCACCAACGCGTTGGGTTGGTGAGGTTTCGCTATAAAATTCTGGATGGGCAATTTCAAGTGCCTTTAACTCCTCAAACATTTTGTCATATTCAAAATCCGATATTTCGGGAGCATCATTTTCGTAGTATCTTTTTGAATGGTACGAAATTAGCTTTCTTAAATGATTTATTCTTTCCTCTATATTCATAAATACCTCTTGGCAATACAAATTTAAACTATTTTTAGTATATCACAATGGTATATAAAATTCAAGTTGAAGTTATTTATCGCAGAATTTTTCATTCTTTATTGGGTAACGACATTTCCCATTGTCGTTTATCGTCGCTTTGTCGTTTTATAGTGATTTATGTCATACGATTTATGTTTAATTGTTAATTTTTTCCTGTATAATTAAGTCATACATAAATTCGGAAACAAAAAAATTAAAAGAAAGAGAGAAAAAAGGAATGAAAAAATACTTATCTTGCATTATTCTTATTTTACTTTGTTTAGTTTGCGCTATGGTCTTTTATGCTAACGCAAGTGATTTGTGGGGGGATGAGGAGCCTATCGACACAGATACACCCCATACAAATGTTGGAAGTATGACTGACATTGAGCTTTCTCCTGACGATTATGAAAAGGCTGTAATTGACCAAGCAGGCACTATTCGCAGTGAATACTTAGCATCTACAAATTTAAGAATTGAGTGGGCTATGATAAAGCCCGAGGCAAAAAACATTGTTTATTTTAGCGCAGAGCTTTATCTTGACACTCCAAACACTGTTACTACTCCAGGTAGTGGTTATCTTATGATAAATGGACAAAAGGCTGAGTTTAAGTCTGAAACATTTGCTGGCACATCTTCTCTTTTAACCACTAATGCACTTGCAATCGAAGCAACTGGCGATGTAGAGATTAACGTCGAGGCTTTTATAGATATTGATATTTCAACACAGGAGGGTGTAAAGCTTAGCTCTCTTAGTGCAAAGGGCAAGGTTTTAGCGAGTGAGGCTTATAAGAATATGCCATCATCAAAGCTACTTGAAATTGAACATATATCCCAATATCCCGAGCTACCAAGTGGCGATGAGGTTACGTCGCTTGCAATGGTTTTATCCTATCTAAATTATGAGGTTGACAAGAGTGACCTTTGCGATTTGTATCTTGATAAGGGTCCTGTTGGCTACACAAGCTTTTTTGAAGCTAACGTTGGCAACCCAAGACACGCGCACAACTCATATGGCTGCTTGCCTCCTGTTATTATAAATGCTGCAAATAAATTTATTAAAGCAAATGGTGGAAAATATACACCATCTGATATGAGTGGAATGAACACAGAGGCTCTTTATTACGAGGTTTCTCTTGGAAACGCTGTTATTGTATGGGCATGCGAGGATTTTGATATTACCCCGTCAATTTCTCGCATTTGGGTAATAGACACACAAACCTTATACTTAAAGTCAAATATGGCTTGCATGGTGCTTATCGGATACGATTTTGATAAGAATACCGTAACGTTATCAGACCCTGCAGGCACTGTATTTGAAATAGATATGGACCTGTTTGAGGAAAGATATAATCAAATGGGTGCGTACTCGCTTGTAATAAAATAAGCGTTTGCCCCGCTTATAGTGCGTTTAATACCTAACCCAAAAACCGTCTGCCGTGAAAACGGACAGACGGTTTTTTATGTTATTGTGGGTTTAGAGGAAAATAGTGGCGCTTTTAATTTATTGTTTACTTTTGTAGTTTTAATTATTGAAGCTAAGCTTTTAATGAAATCGTGCAAGCACGATGAGAGCTAAACAAGCTAAGCTTAATTTCTCAACGTAGCTATTTCATACACAATTGGTGGGTTATACGAATAATCATACATTCTTCTTTATAGTTTTGCATGATGATATAAGCATTATCCTAAGCGACGTGCACTTTGAAGAAATTTCTTTGAATTTTTGTTCATCAATATATTTAGTTCTATATAAAAGCTCAAGCCAATAACCCGTTTCGCTTGCTTCCTTTAGTGCAATTTCTAATTTTGAAATAAAATCCTTTTTGCCTTGGGCATATTGTGCTTCGTGTATGTTTGCACCAATAGATGTGCCACTTCTGCCAATTTGATTTGATATTATAGCTTCATGATTTAATTTTAGAGTTTTTACAAGATTGATTATATCAACAGAAAAAGCCATTGAAAGCTCTGCAAGCTTGTTTTCTTTCATAATTTTATCACCTCGTCAATATTGTACCACATATCAATATCATTGTCAACGAACGATGTATCGCCATTGGCGAAATGATGTTTTTCGCTATGCTCAAAATGATGTTACTCCACTTCGTGTCGTAATGATGTAATGTTTGCCCAATGTGCCGTCTGGCACACATCATTAGCGAAGCGAGCATCATTAGGCAAAGCCGTCATCATTTGCGTGATAGGCAAACATCATTCAAAAAGAAAAGACCTATCATTCGACAGGTCTTTTCTTTTTGTTGGGGTGGGTAATGAGATTCGAACCCACGGCCTTCAGAGCCACAATCTGACGCTCTAACCAGCTGAGCTATACCCACCAAAGCGCGCTCTCCCTAAAGGAGAGTATATAGTCTTACCGAAGGGCAAGACCCCAAACCGTTAGAAACGGTTGGCGTACCTGGAGGGATTCGAACCCCCGACCTACTGCTTAGAAGGCAGTTGCTCTATCCGACTGAGCTACAGGTACATAGCAAAAAAATGGAGCGAGTGATGGGAATCGAACCCACGCGACCAGCTTGGAAGGCTGGAATTCTACCATTGAACTACACTCGCAAATAGGTATTTCTTTTTTGCCCTCATATAATAACACATTAATAATGGTTTGTCAATACCTTTTTTGGAATTTTTAAAATTTTTCTGCGACATTTATTTACATTAGCAGTATATTACCAATCCC